>CALVAU010000139.1 GCA_944325615.1 Candidatus Gastranaerophilales bacterium
CAAAGCGCGACACCTCACGCGTTACGATCAAATCAAATTTCCCGCGAAACGCATCATCGATCATTCTCATGAACTCCGGACGCTTGTTAGCCTGTGTCCCGGTGATCCCCTCATCCATATACCGCTCAATGATGTCCCATTCCGGATAAGAACGGGAAAGCTCTTCATACCATTGCATCTGATTTTTGAGCGCATTTAACTGCTCTTCATGTTCCGTAGATACTCTGCCGTAAAAGGCGACTTTTCTGCGTTGCCTGCTCTTGTTCTTTGTCGAATTGTAGTTGATCATTTGAAATACCTCCTTTGATATAAACTATACTTTATCAAAGAAAGCCGACAAAGACAACCAACAGCAAAAAGTCATGCGTTGCATACCTTGCATCAATCGTGCTGAGATAGAGCTATTTTAGCACACTTTTTTAGCAATTACAGTAGCCGTAAAATAAGCTTTTTAGTATAATCACCGTGTGGCATTCGATTCACCCACTTTGTCAATATTATTACGATTTACAACTTTTTAAGTATTTTTAATACGGGCGCATCTTCATTATGATCTTTAGGAATAATTATGTCATCATCCACTTGAATTACACAACGCAAAGTACTATTTTCATCTATCTGCCAAGCATCGATTATATAGATTTTGTGCAAAAGTATAGCTTGCGACAAATCAATCTCGGGCTTACCACTTTGCATATAGGATGGCAATAATATAAATTGTCCACTCCTTTTTTGATTAGCTAAAAAGTCCTCCAGATTTTGCGAGGAACTTGGATCCATACGCTGAAAACGTGTAATCAGTCCCAAAACCCCTTCTGTACGAATATTTTGTTCATTATAAGATACTGCTACTTTATATGCAAACGGATTATTATTACTTATCCCCTTTATAACAGTTAATTTTATTGTATTGTTTTTATCTTCTCTACCTAACAAATCAATCCACTGACTAAAAATTTCCTTACCCGCATCAAAATTCTCAAACATAAAACCGATGAACGGAATATAAGAAAACATACCAAAAACACATCCGCTCCATTTTGCTTCATCCCAAAGCCTAATATTTATAATACTATAACCTTGCATGTTAGAATGATTCTGCATATCAAGATGAAACTCACTATTTGCAACGACTTTTCTATTAGGTTCCCAAATTTTCTTCCTATTTAATCGTAATTTTTTTGATTTTATTTTAATGAGTTCACCTAACCTGTATATATTAATACCAAAAAAATTATCATTAACGAAATAATTCTGCAAATAGCTTATACGCTCTATTATAGCATCATCCTTTGTTAACTTTTCAAAATCTTCCTCTGAGATTCCATATAAAAAACCATTTTCAACGATTTTTAATATTATTTCTAAAACGCAATCACCAAATAATTTATCATTCTTTTTAAGAGCTTCCCTTTCTGGTACTCCAATATAAATCTTTTTAATAATACCATCTTTAAAATCAACATTTCCCACTTCCGTCTCAATGTTTACCAAAAACATTTCCACCTTAGATATTGACGAAATAATTTTTGCTCGTTTAAATGTAGCAAAAAAACCTTCAAGTGTAGCTAATATTGCCTCAGCAATTTGAATTAAATGCTTATCGAACTGAACTTTTACACTAAATTCACAACCCAAAATCTGCGATTTGAGAACCACATCATTTCTATCAATCCAATTTATTGTAGTGTCCAAATCTGGCAGACATTTATTAAATATCTCTGAGTATATTGCATTTATATCTTCGCCCTGTTCTTTATAAAGCTTTTCTTGTAATCTCGCTTTATCGTCATAAAACAAAAATTCCATCAATGATGTAACTTGATTCAGCTCAAGATATTCAAACCAAGAATAATAATCGTTTAACTTTTCATAATCCTTAAATTCTGTATTAAATAATAATCTTAATAAAATACATTCATTATATACTAATTCTTTTTTAAATATATCATTTGAGTAACCCGACGAAACTATTTTGTCTATAGTCCATTTCGCCATTGTCATTGAATTTATAAAAGGTATTAATCGTCCAAAATGCAATTCTAATTTCGATAGTTTCAAAAGTGCTTGTCCAAATATCGGGTCATATTCACCCGTTGCTAAAACTTCTTTTGAAATATAATATAAGCCGTTTAAAATTGCACTTCTACTTGCCCAATATAAGCCAACTCTTTCATACAACAGAGCAATTTGACAAAAGCATTCAGCTAATTCAACAATTGAGTCTTCACCAATAAAGAGCATAGCAGCTTTCCCGTACACTCCTATTGCATCAAAAGCATTATCTTGCTTAATATATGCATGTGCAAGCCGCATATAGCTTTTGGCTTTATCTACACCAGCTAAATAATTGCAACTATATTCAGAAACTTTTTTATAGAATTCAAAAAATAACGGTTCTTTAATATAGTTTAAAAATACTTCCAAACATCTCAACAATGTAACTGAGTCATAGCCTACCAAGTGTTGGCCACGTTCAAATAGTTCATTTAATTTTCTAACTACATTTTCTATTTTCTCATTACCTAGAATAAATCTACTTTGAATGTATAACGTTTTTACTTCAACTTGAAATAATTCAGTTTCGACTTCATAATTAATATTTTTTAATAATGCTAAAAACTCATCTATTTCTTTTTCCGTTTTTTCTTTATATTCAGGAAGATATTTAGCTGGTAATATTGAAACAATTAAATTTGAATATCTTTCTATATCCCATATCACATGCGTATTATTGATTTCTTTTTTAAATACATCAAGTGCCAGAAAAAACTCATCATAATTTTCATACCAATAGAGCATTTTCCATGCCAAATCATAATAAACATTTTTAATTAATGATTTTGATCCTGCCTTTCTTGCTAAATTTATCGCAACATTGAACTTGTTTTTTGCCTCGTAAAATGGTCTGTCTAATTGACAATACAAATTTGCTATTTCTAAACTAATGATAGCGTTTTTTTGATACAGTTCTACATTGTTTTTGTTTTCTTCTAAAACTTTTTCTAATTCTTTTAATCGTAAATTACGCTGATAATCATTAGGTCCTAGTGCATTTGTAATATTTTTTCTACAATCGATATGTAAATGCTCTTCTACCAAATTTATACACCTATTATCAATGACACTTGATAATATCCATTCCAAGTCTAAAATCCTAACCTCAACTTTATCTTTATATTTATCAAATATATCTGCTCTTTTTTTGCTTGAAATTAATTGATTAGAGACAAAAAAAATCTTTTTAAAATCTCTTTTCGTTGACAAAATCGAATTTACGTCATGTTCACATTTTGCCTTCCAATCAGATTTAATTGAAAATGCAAATGCCCAATTTTCTTTACCAGCATCTTGGACTTCTTTATCTCCCCAATATAAAGTTATATCTTTGGATACAGGATAAGTATAAGCATCAACTTTACCATCTCCGCCTCCATAAGGACCAGTTGCTGGAACAATGTTAGGACATATCAGTTTCTTACAAATCGCAGTTGCAAAATTTTCAAAATCCTTTTCTTTATTTTTGGTTGAAAGCATAGAAAAATGGTATTGTAATTCATCTTTGCTTATTTCATACTCTTGAACAAAAAAAGAATCTGAATACCTATCTTTTCTTATTTGCTCCATAAATTTCCTAGGAGATTCCATATAATTCACCTTCGTTTTTATTTTTTCTTTGACACTTTAATTCTTTAATTTAAGTGATTCGACTAGTTTATAAACTATAGTGCTTGAAATCCAATTACAAGTCGGTTGTCGTTGATTCAGGTATTTTACATTATGTATTATAACTTAATTTTGATATATAATTTTTTTAGTTTTCTATAGTTTTCATATTATTAGGAATAAAACATTCCTTTAAGTTTTTTATCATCGGTTTTACTATACGTTTTATTACATCCACTTTTTTAAGAACTTATCAAATCCATTTTTATAATCATCTAACTGCAATGTAGTCTTACATATTTCGAAATATAAAATCAGCCATACTTCAAAATCAAACTATTTTTTTCCATTATATCATTATTTGCGTTAAATAACAATAGTCAAATAAATTCTGTATCGCTGACAACCTAAATTTTAAAAAACACTGACCAGTTCTTCCATAAACTTCACCCGCTCTTGATCATGTTTGTCAACAATTCACGTCCTTCTTCCTGGGTAACCTATAAATTTGTCCTGTCTCCGACCTGTTTTTCAAAATCTGCAAGCCTTTGTTCTGCCTGCTTCTTTT
>CALVAU010000140.1 GCA_944325615.1 Candidatus Gastranaerophilales bacterium
TGTAACATTTCTTCATGAAAAATACTTTATATATATAGGGAAAAATAAAAAGGAAAAATGTTATGAGTTTCGATGCAAATGTACTGAGCGTAAAGCCTGTAATCAGAGAAGCTGCAAACATGAACAATGACGGCGGTGGCGGCAACTTAGGTTATATGCAACGCGGCAAAAATGAAGAAGAAAAAGAAAAGAAATTCTTTTCAGAAGAAAGTATTTTCGATCAAAAAAACAAAACCGATCTGTTTGTAAACAGCAAGAAAATTGAAATTCCAGAAGAGTACAAATTTGATTGGAAAAAAGTAATTTTAAAATTTTTAGCAAAAATCAGAAGAGCTTTAAAATTTTAATAATTGATTTTTCTTAAAATTGTATAATAATGTTGTCTATGGAACGATTTTTTGTAAAGACAGAAGACAATGTAAAAATTGCTTTTAATTATTATCGCGCAGGTCATGATGAGGTTGTCATAATTTGTCCTGGATGGTTTATGACAAAAGACAGCAACGCTTTTGCACAACTTGCTGAGGATTTATCATCTAAATTGGATGTAATATCAATGGATTTTCGAGGACATGGGGAAAGCGGCGGATATTTTACATTTACCTCAAAAGAAGTTTATGATCTTGATGCGGTGGTAGATTATGCAAAAAAATATTATAAAAGAATTTATCTTATGGGCTTTTCATTAGGAGGAGCACTCGTACTTATTGAAGGTGCTTTAAAAAATAAAGTTGATAAAATAATTGCAGTATCAGCACCGTCTGATTTTTATAAAATAGAAAATAAAATGTGGCATCCGAATGCTTGGATTCCGACGTTCAAAAAGTTTGAGCCGAAACGATGGGTATCAGTAAGACCGTCTTTAGTAATCCATAAAAAAATCAGACCTATAGATATTGTTGATGAAATAACAGTTCCTACACTATTTATTGCAGGAGCAAGGGATGTAACTGTATGCCCTTGGCATACTGAGAAATTATATCAAAAAGCAACTTGTAAAAAAGCTTTTGAATTGTTTGAAAACGGAATTCATGCAGAAGATATTTTTCTTGGTGAGCGTGAAAGATTTTTAGACGTTTGTATGCAATGGCTAAACTAGGCTAAATAAATGATTTTACGCAAAGCCTTTTTTATGATAAACTCTTTGTATGGAAAAGAATAAAATTAAAATAGGGTTAATTGGTCTAGGGACCGTAGGTACTGGTGTTTATAAAACATTACAGTCTTTTAAAGATATTGAAGTTGTTAAAATTGCGGTAAAAAATATTAATAAACCGCGTAATATTGAAAATTTTGACAACTCAATTTTGACGGATGATTGCTACGAAGTAGTAAATGATCCGCACGTAGATATTGTCTGTGAATTGATAGGCGGCGTGCAGCCGGCATTTGATTTGATTAAAAAGGCAATAAAAAACGGCAAACATATAGTTACAGCGAATAAAGAACTTCTTGCAAAACACGGTGAGGAACTGTTCAATTTTGCGGAAGAACATAATAAAGTTGTCCTATACGAAGCTGCAATCGCAGGCGGAATACCTTTGATAATGCCAATAAAAACAATTATGGCAGGTAATAAAATCAGTAAAATTGAAGCCATATTGAACGGGACAACAAACTATATTTTGACAAAAATGGATGTGCAAGGTGCGTCTTATGAGGATGTATTGAAAGAAGCTCAAGATTTAGGCTATGCAGAAACCGATCCGACAGGGGATGTCGAAGGCTTTGATGCTGCTTATAAAATTACAACTCTTGCAACTATTGCATTCAAAAAACGCGTAAAGCTAGACAATGTATATCGTGAAGGTATTACAAAAATTCGAGCACAAGATATGAAAGCAGCAAATGATTTGGGCTATAAAATAAAACTCATAGCTTCAGCTTCAATCGACGAAAACGACAATGCAGACGTAAGAGTTCACCCAATGCTTGTCTCAAAATCATCAACCTTAGCGCATATTGATTATGTAACTAATGCTGTAAGTCTTTCAGGTCATCCGATAGGAGACATTACTCTATCAGGCCCTGGAGCAGGAGAATTCCCGACCGCAAGTTCAGTTGTTGGAGATATTTTGGCAATAGCAGCAGAATTAGGCAAAACTGATTACCTTCTTCCAATGATGAGATGCAGGCATGAAGGTAGTGCAAATTCAATAAATATAAAAGACACAACAAATAAATATTATTTGTCTATCAATGCCAAAAATAATAAAGGCGTAATCGGTACGATTGGCAGAATTTGTGCTGAAAATGACATCAGCTTACAAAGCATAGTACAGCGTGGAGTCGATGAGGATAATACTGCAAATATTACTGTAATTACGGAATTGGCGTTGGAAAAAAATATGCGCAGAGCCGTAGAAGCTTTTGAAAAAGATAAATTTATAAACAAAGTAAACAGCTTGATAAGAGTTCAAGTATAGAGGATAAGATTATGATGACAGAAAAAAAATATTACCAAGGATTGATTAATACATTCAGAGAATACTTGCCAGTAAGTGATTCTACGCCGGTTGTAACTTTGAACGAGGGTAATACACCACTTATCAAAGCTGAAAATTTAGCTAAAAAAATTGGGCTGGATGCTGAAATCTATTTAAAATTTGAAGGCTGCAACCCGACAGGAAGCTTTAAAGATCGCGGTATGACAATGGCAGTTTCAAAGGCAAAAGAAGCAGGCTCTGGCGCAATAATTTGTGCTTCAACAGGTAATACCTCAGCTTCAGCAGCTGCTTATGGTGCAAAAGCAGGCATGAGAACCTTTGTACTTATACCTGACGGTTATATTGCACTAGGCAAATTATCTCAGGCAATGATGTACGGTGCTGAAATTATTGCAATTCAAGGAAACTTTGATGAAGCTCTGGAATTGGTAAGAAAAATTGCTGATGAATACCCGATTACTTTGGTAAACTCAGTAAACCCATATAGAATTGAAGGTCAAAAAACAGGTGCTTTTGAAATTATTAATGCACTTGGTCAGGCGCCTGATTATCATTTTATTCCAGTTGGAAACGCAGGAAATATAACTGCTTATTGGAAAGGCTATAAGGAATGGTACAATCTAGGCAAAATTCCTGCTCTTCCAAAAATGATGGGATTTGAAGCAGAAGGTGCAGCTGCAATTGTAAAAGGCGAAAGAATTATGAAACCTGAAACTCTTGCAACAGCAATCAGAATCGGTAACCCGGCAAGCTGGAAATTTGCAGAAGCAGCTCGTGATGAAAGTAACGGTATGATTAATTTTGTAACAGATGAAGAAATCGTAAAAGCTTATAAATTAATCGCATCATCAGAAGGAGTTTTGGCAGAACCTGCATCAGCTGCATCAGTTGCCGGACTTATCAAAGTTAAAGACCAAATTAAATCTGGCTCAAAAATTGTTTGTATTTTGACAGGTAACGGTCTGAAAGATCCTGATAACGCAATTAAATATTCAAACGCTGACGTCAAAAAGACAACATCTGATATGACAGATATCCTAAGAGCTATGAATATATAATTATTTAAAAATTTGCTGAATAAAAAGGAAATGCCTTAAGATTTTAGCTTGAGGCATTTCTTAAGAAAAATTACTTTTCAAAAAAAAGAAAATAATATATAATAAAAGAGCAGACAAAAAGAGAAGGAGCTGGAAATGCAGACTATGATTGAAAAACGGGGGGGGGGGGGGACCCGAGAATAAGCCCCTCAAAGGAAAAATTTTTAGATTTGCATTAGAATTATTAAGGTATAAAAAATGTATTTTATCCTGTCATCCTGAGGATGAAATCCGAAGGATCTCAAAAAAGAAAGACAAAAAGTGTGCTTTTACATTAGCAGAAGTGCTTATTACATTGGGAATTATTGGAATAATTGTAGCAATGACGTTGCCTACTATTATAAATAAAACTCAAAAAAAGATTTTAGCGACTCAGTTAAAAACAACTTATACAATATTATTGACAGCACTGGAAAGAGCAACTCTTGATCATGAAGATTATAGGTATTGGAAATTTAAAGCCCCTGATATTGATGTTTCAACAAGTTCTTATGAATTTACAAAAACATATTTAAAGCCATATTTGAAAAATACAAAAATGGTTAGAGAAGATAAGTTATCTTCTTGTAATAACATAACATACAGATATTTAGATGGTAGTATAGCTTCATGTAATTCAGTATTAGGATTTTGTGGTACGTGCGGCAGCGCTTCGGGTTCTAATATGACTCAACTATATCTTTCAAATGGGGCTATTGTTGTAGTATTAGTACGTTATGGTGAAGATGATTCTTCTTATGGCACTGCTGAGTTCCATATTGATATCAATGGCTATAAAGGTCCAAATGTATGGGGAAAAGATGTATTCAGAATTGCATTAAATGATTACCCAAACAAAGGTAAATATATATTTGGAAATCCTGATGGGCATTCAAGGGCTTTTTTGTTGAGAGAACATTGTACAAAAACAACAGCTTATGAATGTGCTGCAGTATTGATGATGGATGGTTGGGAATTTAAAGATGATTATCCTTGGTAAAGTAAAAAATAAAGCAGCCCGTAAGCCGTGTTCTGTTTATAGATAATCATCTGTCTGGTATTGCGATTACTCGCAATCTCTAGCGATATTTCTGAAGTTGGCGGACAGCCTTTATAGCCTTCAAGTTAATCTTGCATCCTATCGGGGGTTGCCTGGCCGATGCCTCTCGACATCGCCGGTGAGCTCTTACCTCGCCGTTGCACCATCGCTCGTACTAAATAGCCGTTAGCAGTATGTTTTCTGTGGTCCTATCCACCGGCTCACGCCGTCCGGGGTTTCCCCGGCGATCTGTCCTTGGATGCACGGACTTTCCTCACATTGTTAATCCCTGTAATTACAAGTTGTATCTTTCGATACTGATTAGCGCAATGCGCGATTATCCGGCTGCTTTATTCTTGAATTATACCATAGGAGTAGTCGTTGGGATGTAAAATTTTTTGTAAATTTTTATTAATATTGTAGCAAAATAATTTATTTAGATGAGTTAATATAGCATTAAATCATCTATACTCTAATAAACACGTAGTATAAAAGAATGGTAATGTGTCGAGGGTAGAATTATGGTCGATAACAGGTCAGCAGGATTTTTCGGGATTGGCGGCTCTTTCAATTTTAAGAGCGGCGATATTTCAGGTACTGCAGCCAGAACTCAGGACGATAAAATGGGGCAAGGTGGAGAATACTTTGCTCAGCAAAGACACGAAGAAGAGGAAGAGCAAAACGAATCCGAAAAATATATGGATAGAAGTGCCGTACTGCGTGCTACGTTAAATTCTCTTGCAATGATGAATGTTGCAAACGTTATTAATGCTAAGAAAAAACAACTTTTGCAAGATGAGAAGAACAGAAATAATCAACAAAACAAACAAAAAAAAGATGAACGCGAGGACGATCTTGAGAAATCGTATAATGCTATGGACATTGACATAGCTGAACCCGATTAGGGTTTATTATTCAAAAATACTTTTAATTTCTTCTGTTTTTTCTCCTTTTTTAGAGTTTTGCATTAACAATTCGCCGTGATAGAACGGATTAGAACCGTTTTTATCTTTGCTTGCGCTGTTGCTGATAATGCTGTTGAATAATGGAGAAGCTTGTGTTTTAGGTTGTGAGTTAATTTCATTTACTGAAATTGTCAATTTCCCTTCAACATTTTTTGAAACATTTTGTGCAGCTTGTGAATTCAAAAATTGAATTGCTTTTTGAGCTGTTTCACTTAATTGGATTTGTAATCCGCTGTTGTTTAGGGCAATTTGTTTTGCAACTTGAGTATCAACATTACCTTTGTATAAGTCAACACCCAATTCAGTTGTTCTTAAAACATTTCCGAATGAATTGTTTACATTATATTGGCTGTTCTTCGCTTCCGCTCTTTTCAAGATCTCAGCTGATACTTGTTTTAGAACGGAAGTGTCGATGCCTAATTTGTAGTTTTGATTGTAAACATTCAGAGCCATTTCAGATATCCCTTTGTAACATTTCCTATGTTTTCCTAATCGGCAGTTTTTGAGATAAACTTTAACTTTTTAATTGTTTTTGTTTACAATTCTTTACAGTTTCATAAATTAAAGGCAATTTTATGGGAATAATATTTTTAATATATATACGAGATATATAATTGAGAGATGAACTATGAGTTTAAGTCAAACAAATTTTATTTTGAGTAATATTAATGCCTGGATGGGTAGTGCTGCAAATGCCCTTGAGCAAAAAAACAATGGTGCCGATTGGGGTACTTCGATTATGAATTTTGGTACTCATGCACTTAATGGTACTGCTCGTAATATTGTTGCAAAAGATATTTATGAAAAGACAGGCGGCGATATGTTTGGCGGAAGCTATATCGGATATATTGCCAATTCGGCGGCGGGATATGGTACGAATGAAGCTGATGCAAAAGGTATGGCAGGATTGATGGGTGCATCAATGATGACATCTATGCTAAATCCTTTTGGCGGCTGTTGGGGCGGAGGATTTTGTGGTCCAAGCATCTTTGGAGGCGGTTACTTTGGTATACCGATGACTCCTATGGTGGGATTCCCGACTTCTTATACCGAAATAAATATTTCTACATCAGGATGTCATCATCATAGACATTTTAGATTTTAATCAACCAAATTTTGCCAGTCTTTTGATACTTTTTTAAGGATTGTATCTGTTTGATTTTTGTCGAGCAGAATTTCTTGGACTGCGGCATTGATTAAATTGTTGATGTCTTTTTGATTTCTTTCAGACTTCATTACGGGTTTTACGTGATTTAGCTGCATTGCGCTGATTACACGGGCTTTTGACATCAAATCAGTTTCGTCATATTTTGTGTAAAAATCGTTTTGAAGAGCTTTTTTATTAGTTGCGATAATATTTGTGAGTTTGGCAAGTTCAAGTTGATTTTGTTCATTTGTCAAAAATAGAGCAAATTCTAGGGCTTGGTCTTTGTTTTTTGCACGAAGCGGAATTACAAAGTTCATTAATGAAAAATCATTTTGTCCTAATTCCCCTGTAATTTGAGGTGCGACATCTGTGTTTTGGTAAGTTGTCGGAGCGTTTTCTTTAATCATATTAAGGAAGTTTGCTCCGGCTTGGAACAGTACAATATTTTCTGACATGTATTTTTCAAGTGCTTCTCTATGAGTTTGGGTAATACTTTCTTTTGGAATCAGATTTTTTTGATACATATCTTTGAATAGTTCAAATACTTCTTTTGATTTTTCTGAATCTATTGTCTCATATGAGTTTACACCATACTTATTCAAGATTTTCAGCATAGTATCGTTTTCTGTGATGTTCGGTAAAAATATATAGGCATTTGTTTTTTCTCTTATTATTGGGGCTGCAAGCCTTATTTCATCGTAAGTTTTTGGAACATTTATTCCTGCTTTTTGAATTAATTTTTTATTGTAAATTGTAACTGCAGATGTTGCATACCAAGGAATTGAGTACAATTTATCGTTATATTTTAAGGAGTCTATGATTTCTTGGTTGAATTCGTTTGTTTTATCTGTTGGAATTTCGTATAAAGTTCCTTTTTGAGCAAGTGTTGCTGAAAAATCAGGGTTTAAATTGATTAAATCCGGCGGGTTATCGCTTAATACCGAAGCAAGAGTGCGTTTTTCACCTTCTGAAAATGGGACGTCAATCCATTTGATTTTTACATCGGGATTTTGAGCTTCAAAGTCTTTGATTACTTTATTCATGTAATCAGAAAAATCATTCATCTGAAGCGTCCAGAATATCACTTCTGATTGTGTTTGATTTTTATTTTTCAAGCTGCTGTATGGTGCTGTGAGTATTACTAAAAATACTATTATAGCAATTAATAAAAACTTTCTCATTAGACGCCCTTTCATTTTGATGTTAAGATTATACTATGAATAATCTTTTTACAGAACTCGAAAATCAAAATAAGCAAATACCGCTTGCAGAAATTCTCAGACCAAAAACTTTAGAAGAGTTTCTCGGTCAGAGTAATGTTGTATCTCCGAACAGTCCGATTTTGAATTTATTAAGGACAAACAGACTTTTTTCAATAATTCTTTGGGGAACTCCAGGGTGCGGCAAAACTACTCTTGCAAGATTGATTGCAACAAAGACTAATGCCAATTTTATCGAAATTTCTGCTGTAACATCGGGTGTAAAAGATATAAAAGATGCGGTTGAAAGTGCTAAAAATGCATTAAGAAGCGGTGTAAAGACAATTTTATTCATAGATGAAATTCATAGATATTCAAAAACTCAACAGGATGCGCTTCTTCCACATCTTGAAAACGGAACATTATTTTTGATAGGTTCAACGACAGAAAACCCGTCTTTTCAGGTTGTCCCTGCGCTTCTTTCTCGTTTGCAGGTAATAAGGCTCAATTCAATTGACGATGAGAGCATGAAAACTATTATCAAAAAAGGCTTTGCCTATCTTGCAAAACATTATCTTGCGATGGATTGTGAAAGTGGAGTTTTGGATTTTATAGTAAATCTAGCAAGAGGGGATGCAAGGTATGCATTGAATGTTGTAGAGAATGCATATTTCGCAAGCGATTTGAAAGATAACAGAAGAAATTTGACGGTTTCTATAATCGAAGAAATTTGTCAAAAACGTAATACAAGATATTCTCAACAAGAGCATTATGACTGTGCATCAGCTTTTCAAAAAAGTTTAAGAGGGTCAGATCCTGATGCTGCGATTTATTATCTTGCAAAAATGATTGCAGCAGGTGAAGATCCAAGATTTATCGCAAGACGCTTGATTGTCTGTGCTGCAGAGGATGTTGGGCTTGCTGATCCAAATGCTATGAATATAGCTGTAAATGCTTACAAAGCGGTAGAACTTTTGGGACTTCCTGAGGGGAGAATACCTCTAGCGCTTGCCGTGATTTACGTCGCAAAAGCTCCTAAGTCAAATAAGGCAATTTGTGCGATAGATCAGGCTTTAGCAGATATCGAAAGCGGTAAAGATTTTCCACCGCCTATGCATTTGAGAGATGCGCATTATAAAGATGCTTCAAAATACGGATTTGGTATAGGTTATGTTTACAGCCATGACGCACCTGATGTTTATCAGCAGTTTTTGCCTGACGAATTAAAGGATAGGAAATATTTATAGAGTAAAATTCTGTGCATTATTTTGATGCGCCAAAATGCTTGTCAAAAAGTAAAAGGGTTGATATAATAAAAAAGTAATAAAAAATATAAGGAGCTGAAAATGCAGACTATACTTGAAAAACGGGGGGGGGGGGCACCCGAGAATAAGCTCCTCAAAGGAAAATTTTTAGGATTTGTATTAGAATTATTAAGGTTTAAAAAACGTATTTTCCCCTGTCATCCTGAGGGTGAAACCCGAAGAATCTTAAAAGAAAATCCGCATGAGATTCTTCGCCAAGAGGAGAGACAGTCTTTATCTTGCACAAACCATGCTCAGAATGACATGGCATTTGAAATAGAGACAAACCTCTGTCATCCTGAGGACGAAATCCGAAGGCTCTCAAAAAAGAATGTGCAAGAAATTCTTCGCTTCGCTCAGAATGACAAAAAATGCGCATTTACATTAGCAGAAGTTCTGATAACTTTAGGAATTATTGGAATAGTTGCAGCGATGACACTTCCTGTATTGATAGGGAAAGCTGAAAAGATGGTTCTTGCTCAGCAATTTAAGAAATCTTATGCAAATATTCAAAATGCAATAAACGCTGTACAAGCTGATTATGGTGGTGTTTATGAATGCTATAATCTTGCACCTGTGGGATATCATCTTGATGATTGCAAAGCTTTTTGGAATGCTGTATTGTCCAAAATGAAAGTTGTTCAAAAATGTGAAAGAAATGATTATGATTGTCATCCTCAATACAAGACAAAAGCTGAAGTTTTAGCAGAAGGTGGAGAGGTTATAAACAATAGTTGTTCAATGAATTTTGGTTATGGAGTTTATTATATTCTGTATGATGGCTCTTATTTAATTGTTAATAACGGTAATTTTTCCGGCGGTTCTCATCATCAGTTATATTTTGGGATAGATGTTAACGGAAAGAAAGGCCCTAATAAATGGGGATATGATTTATTCTATTTGACACTAAACAGAGAAGATTTGAAAAAAGATGTGGTTGCAACTCATAAAGTGTGTGCAATGAAAGAAAAAGGCGGGGATTATTTGCTTGATATGTTTTTGAAATAAAAAAGTACAATTTTACTCAAATAAAAAGTCGAAGTTTTTACTTCGACTTTTTTCTATCAAACTTAACGAAATCTAATTCATCGGAATTGTTAGTTTTTGACCGATTGATAATTTATTCGGATTTGCCATGTTATTTGCTGCCATAACAGCTTTAGCTTTTTCAGGGCTGTATCCGCCGTAAAATCTTATCAAAATGCTTTCTAAAGTATCGCCGTTTTGTACGGTATATACTTCAGAAGCTGTTGCTGCACTTTCTGTTGCTGTAGCTTCTGTTGTTGCAGGAATAAGATTTATTTTTTCATTTTGAACTTTTGCACGTCCAGGATTGAAAATTTGGTTTTCATCTTTTACAGAAACGTGATGTGATGAAATGTTTACTAATCCTACTAAAATTAACATAGAAATAGCACCTGCGATAAAGCCTGTTGCTAAATATACGCTTGGTGATTTTTCTGATTTTTGGCTGATTTTGAAGTTTTGCCAAAGAACGTCTAATTCTTTTTCTTTATTGGGTCTTACATAAACGTTCGGTGTGTTATCGTAACTATCTTGTCTGTATTTTGAAAGTGCTTCCAAAACAGCCATCTTCTCCTTAGATAAATTCGATCTTCTGATAGTTGAACTCTTCATAAATACCTCACTACCCTAATTAATAAATTGTTCTTGCCAGTATCCTATCATGAGATTTTTCATTAATCAAGTTAATTGTTAAGTTTGTTTATATTTTTGACATGATATTGCAGATGTCTGCGCAATACGTTATAATTATATATATGAAAATTCTTGGGATTGATCCCGGTATGGCAATTGTCGGGTATAGTTTAATAGAGTTTGAGGATGATAAAATTGAGTTGATAACTTCAGGGTCTATTCAGACTGAAAAAGGAGTTAGAGAATCATCAAGATTGCTAGAAATTTTCAATGATATGACAACTATTATTGATAAATTTAAACCTGATGTTTGTGCAATAGAAAAGTTGTTTTTCTTTAGAAATCGAACAACAGTAATGCCTGTTGCTCATGCAAGAGGCGTGATATTAACTGTATTGGAACAATTTGGGGTACCGATATATGAATATACTCCGATGGAGGTAAAACAGGTTTTGACAGGCTATGGAAGGGCTGATAAAAAAGAAGTGGAACAGATGGTAAAGTTTGCTCTGAATTGTGAAAATTTACCAAAGTTGGATGATACGATTGACAGTATTGCTATCGCAATTTGTCATACGCGTTCTTGTATAAATCAGCCTGTAATGGTATAATTTAGTAAATGAATGGGAATATGAGGATAGATTATGTATAGAAAAAAAATGATGGTAATTGCAACTGTTTTTGTTATGGGGCTTCTGGGTGTTATGATCTGGAGTTCGAATGTAGTTGCAGAGCACAATAAAAAAATGAGTGGAGATAGTGAACAAATAGCAGCTCCTTCTGAACGAGATATCATGGATGGTGATTTTGGTAAAGAACATTTACAGAATTTTGATCCAGAAGGCGAAAATGATGTTGAAAATTCTCAAAGGCCTCAGGCTGATGTTGAGCCTTCTGATAATAAGGATTTGTTGTTGGATTATAACAATCTAAAACCTCAAATTGTTGAGAAAAGAAAGTCTGCCAAACGCGTTTCAAATAATTATTTGGAACAAATGACAAGTATGAAAAGTTTGATTTTGTGGAATGAAAATGCGTTTCCTTTAAAAGTTTATATAAAAGATGAAGCCAATATGCCTGCCGGTTATGCAGATAGTATAAAAAATTCTTTTAATAATTGGAAAAATTCTTCAAGAGGCTTTTTCTCTTTTGAGTATGTAACTAATGAAAAAGAGGCAAATATTATAGTAGAAGCTGTTGCGGCTCCGATTGCGGCTTGTAGTCATGATAAAGGTAGTATTCACGAGTTTAAGCTAATTGGAAATGTTCTAAAAAGTGCATATATTAAAGTTCCTAAAGTCGATTGTGATGGTAAAAATATTGAAGCTTCAGATTTTTATGTTGTAGTTCAACATAATATAGGTCATGTCTTAGGTTTACAAAATCACAGTAATAATCCTAAAGATGTAATGTATCCGGAATTTACTTTTGAAAATATCAATATATCAAGTGCAGATATGGCAACATTAGAATATCTATATTATTTCTATCCAAATACAACGAATAAAGTATATACAAAAATGGAAGCAAAAAATAAACAAAGATTTGCTGCAATTAAAAAGATGACTCAATCAGAAATAAATGATTATTTACAACAGATTGCTTCTAAAGAAAAAACTGTTGAAAGTGCTTCTGATGATTCTGTTGCGCAAGGGATAAGTTATTATAATAAAGGAAATTATCAAAAAGCTTTGGAATTATTTAACAATGCTTTAAATGGAATTTCTCAAGCTGATAAAGCTTATGTGTACAAAAATATAGCAATTGTTTATTTGAATATGGATAATTATGAAGAAGCTTTAAAAAATGCAGACTTGGCTTATAAAATAGCAAGAGAGCCTGCAAATGAATATCTTTTAGCTTATGCAAATTATGTTTCTGGAAAACAGAATGAAGCATTATTACATTTAGAAAAATTAATGATCAATTACCCGCGCTTGCGTCCTTCTTATGTTTTAGCTGCTAAAATTTATGATGAACAAGGTAATACAGCAAAATTAGCTGAAATTTCTGATAAAGCTAGAAATACGTTTTTTGATAATCCTCCTGTAGTTTATAAAGGACAAGCAGCTCCAGCTCCAGAAGCAAATCAAGAAGAAGTAACTGAAGATACAACAGAAGATGCAACTGAAGATATTGATTCTTCAGAAGAAGAAATCCAAGAGGATGTGCAAAGCGAATAATTTGTATGCTATAATTTTTTATAGCGGAGAGCTTTATGAATAAATCGATATTAAAAATAATGTTTTTATTAAGTATATTTTTGGGAATAGTCAGCGGTATGCTGACTATTGTCCCATTTATAGGAGAAATAGTATTTTGGTTATTGATTACAATAGCTGCACCTTTAGTTATTGTTTTTCTGTCAAGAACAGGTCTTTTAGAAATTAATACAGTAAGACAAAGCACTGTAATTGGCGGATTGATAGGATTTGTTTCTTTTTTAGCGTTTGCTGCAGTTTATATACCGATTGTTGTTGTGCTTGCAAAATTCTTTAATTACTCTCCAAATCCTGGTGTTTCAATGTTTTTAAGTAATGCAACATTTGGACTTATTATATTGCTGGCAATTTTTATGGGAGTGTTATCAGCTACAATAAATGCTTTTAGCGGATTTGTCGCATATTATATTATAGAATTTGATAAATCTGTTAAAAATCCAAAAAATGACGATTATACACGGTTTAATATTAGAAGGTAGAAAAGACATGGCAGAATTTCATTCAAAAATTAAGACAATAGAGTGGGTAGATAATTATTCAAAAATGGTCGATCAGACATTGTTGCCTTATGAATTTAAGTATGTACATATTACAAAAGGTCAGCAGATGTATGACGCCATAAAAGCAATGATTGTACGTGGTGCTCCTGCTATTGGTGTTGCAGGTGCTCATGGTGTTGTTTTATACGCTCAAGAATTGAGAGAAGAAAATTTATCAAGGGATGAATTTGTAAAAAAACTTTTAGAAAAAGCTGATTATATGGCGACTTCTCGTCCTACTGCGGTAAATTTGATGTGGGCAGTTGAAAAACAAAAAGAGGTTATAAAAAATTCCAAATCTGATATTTCAGGTATTGTAGAAGAATTAAAGCAAAA
The DNA here is from genome assembly GCA_944325615.1 of Candidatus Gastranaerophilales bacterium. Lineage (GTDB taxonomy): Bacteria > Cyanobacteriota > Vampirovibrionia > Gastranaerophilales > Gastranaerophilaceae > Scatenecus. The sequence continues at coordinate 13,934 of CALVAU010000140.1, forward strand.
CGGTATCAGATTAGAGGATGAAGATATCGCAATAAACAAAAAAATAGGGGATTATGGTGCAGAAGTGGTACCAAAAGGTGCAACGATATTAACTCACTGTAATGCAGGAGGACTTGCTACTGTTGGGTATGGCACGGCATTGGGTGTTGTAAGAAGTGCTTTTGCAAAAGACAATACAATACAAGTTTTTGCGGATGAAACAAGACCTCGTCAACAAGGTGCAAGAATTACAACATTTGAACTTACTATGGACGGTATCCCGACAACATTGATAACTGATGGCATGTGCTCATATTTTATGAAAAAAGGCATGATTGATATGGTATGCGTGGGTGCAGATAGAATTGCAGCGAACGGCGATGCGGCAAATAAAATCGGGACTTATACGGTAGCTATTGCGGCAAAATATCACAATATCCCATTTTATGTAGCAGCTCCGCTATCAACAATAGATACTTCTATTTCAACTGGTGATGAAATTGTGATAGAAGAAAGATCTCATGAAGAGGTAACTCATATCAACGGCAAAATTATTTGTGCACCGGATGTGAATGTAATAAATCCTGGGTTTGATGTCACTCCGAATGAATTGATTACAGGAATAATTACAGAAGTTGGTATTTTAAGACCTGATTATAAAAAATCAATTGCAGAAGCATTTAAAAAATAACAGAATATTATTTTAATGAAACTCACTCTGTAGTATTTTTACAGGGTGAGTTTATGCTAAATCATATAATTTTTTTCTCAAGTCATTAATTGAAATTTTATATTCAGCTTCACCTAACGCAAGTTCTTTTACTTTTTCAGCACCTAGACGTTTTAATAAATTGTTTATATTTTTATTTTTTGAGTTAGTTGTCCAAGTTAATTCTTTTACATTATTTGCATTTGCATTTTCATAA
>CALVAU010000141.1 GCA_944325615.1 Candidatus Gastranaerophilales bacterium
ATTGTCCTGGTTGCGGGTGCAAAATGCTCAGTGATGAAAAGTTAAAAGAAATTGTAGATCAAGCTGAAAAAACTCGTAACATAGTACAATATGCAAAATTATTAGAGAAAAATAGGGATTATTTCCATCCGGAGTTTCAAGATTTTATATCTTATGTAATTGATTTTTCAAAAAATACACCGGATAAAAGCTTTACGGATTTATTCAGGATATTGAATAAAGGTACATCTGTAATAATGAAAAAACATTTTAAAGATAATGCGGAATACTTGAAAAAAACTTTGGATGCGGAAGTTTTTTCTACAAGTGATCAAGAAAAAATTTCAAAATGTATAGAATATCTTTCAACGTTAGATGAAATACCAAAATTTGGTGAAATTAAGAAAAATTTGATGGCCACAATCGGTTCTTTGGATAGCGATAAAAAGTGGGATATTTATGTCAATGTAAAAAAAGACATTCATAATATATATGGCTATAGTTATAATTTGAAATTCCGAGATAAAGAGACAGCAGGCTTGCCTGCTCAGGCAGCTGTTGTATATAATATGCTTTCAAATTCCAAAAATAAAATTGCAGAGATATATGCTAATAAAGGATATGAAAAAAGATTCAATAAGTTTTTAATGTGCAAAAGCTGTTCATATGACTATAAGTCATTTTCAAGTGTTTGTATGGCTGATAATGCAAGGGAAAAATTGAAAAATTATGCAAATGATATAGCTGATGCGATTGCAAAAGGAAAGCTTAAAAATAACAATTTGTATCTATATGAATTTTTAAGCGGTGTTAGTAATTTTACTAAAGACCAGATGAAAATTGAGCGTTCTCAAATAAATGGAGTTGCAAAAGATAAAATATTTACCGAATCAAAAAGTGAATACAGATTCCAAAATTATGAAAATATTCCTTGTGCTTGCTGTGGTACGCCAATGCTTACGCATGAGCAAAAACAAGATATTTATCGTCAAATATTGGATTGCTCAAATTTGCATGAATTGCAAAATGTTGCAAGAATTAATTCAAAATATATAAATCCGAGATATAAGCTTGTTCTGGAAAGGTTTAATAAAATACTAGATAAAAAACCTGATATAAGTGAAGAAGATTTGATGAATCTTTTGCAAGACCTTTCAAGACGAGATTTGAAACAGCAAATTGAACGAAATAAAAATGCGGTTTTGAAGTATCAGGCAAAATATAACTTAAATTATTTAGACAATGAATTTATCAATGATTTTGTATATAGAATTAATCGTAATTATAAAACTATTTCTAAAGATAAAGAGTTTGAATATTATTTATACAAAAGAATAGTGAATTATTCTTTAGGTAAAATTAGTGCTGGACATAGAGACAGGATTGTAAAAATTGGTAAAACCAATATAAAAGATTTATATTTGCAGGATAGACTTGTGAATCCAATACCTGCCGTTGTTGAAAAAACTGGCGGTAGTGCAAAAGCTATGTTCCAAAATATTTTCAAAGGTTCAGTTATAACAGTTGATCATATTACGGCAAGAGATAGCGGCGGAGCAGATGACAATTATAATAAAATAGGATATTGTCATGATTGTAATAGAGCAAAAACAAATATGAACTTTACTGACTGGTATGATATTCACCCTGAAATAAGTGAAAATCTACCGAAACATCTAGAAGCAATCAGTAAAATTATCAAAGAAGAAAAAATTAAAGACATGTACGATTATCCGCAAAAAGTGGCAAGACTTTCGATGAATCTTGCCAAAGGTAAATTGAAAATTTCTGATAAATATGATACTAAAGGTTAATTTCTATTTTTTCCGGTGCAATGTATTTATAAACTAATCCTGCTGCAATACCGGCTAAGAGATTAGCAGCAATAGTTATAAAAACGCTTTGCCAGCAAGCAATATTCATCATGCCTAAAGCCATTGCAACAGCAGGGTTGAATGCTCCATAACATAATACGCTTCCGACAGTAAAGATTCCGACAGTAACAGTTGATCCGATTGCTAATCCGAAGTAAGAATTACCCTTAGTTTCTCTGCTTGTAGCAGTAGTTAGTACCACGTAGCAAAGAGCGAAAGTAAATAAAAATTCTCCTGTAATCATAGGCCACATATTAAAAGCGCAGCCCTCAAAATTAGCGACGTGTCCTGAAAAATGATTAACGAGCATCACAGCCAAAGTTGCTCCTAATAGTTGAGATATAACATAAGGAATAAAATCATATGCAGGTAATGCTTTTCTAATCATAGCTGCAAGTGATACTGCAGGATTATAGTGTCCCCCGCTTATAAATCCTCCTGCATATACCATTATCATTAGAGCAAAACCTATTGCTATAGCGTTTATAACTCCGTCTCCGCCCAAAAGCAAGACGCATCCTATTGTGAATACAAGAAAAAATGTTCCGATAAATTCTACCGTATAGCTTCTAAAATTCATTATTTTCTTTCTCCTCTAAATCTTTTACCCTGTCAAATTATCATATATTTTCAAAACTTCCTATTGTATAGCAGGATTAAAACTTTTGGTGTAAAATACAATTATGTTTTATTTTGAAAAAATTAATGACAAATTGGTAATGAAAACGGATCTTTTGTCTGAGGTGGAACACTTTTTTACGACGAGAGAAAGTGTAATAAAAACAAAAGAAGAGAATATGCAAAAATATGCTGAAGAAAATAAAAAAATGTTTTCGGATGTCTTAAATATTGATATGGAAAATTTTATCAATCCATCTCAGACTCATTCTTCTAATATTGAAATTGCACAAATCGGAAAACGAGATTATCCTGAATGTGACGGTTTGATAATTACAAATTCAGAGCAGGCAATATTTTTAAATTTTGCAGACTGTACTCCTGTGATTTTATATGATGAAAAGTTGAATATAGGAGCAGTCTCACATGCTGGCTGGCGTGGAACTGCTGCAAAAATATCTGCTTTGACAGTAAAAAAGATGATAGAAGATTTTGGTTCTGATGTAAAAAATATTAAAGCAGCAATAGGCCCTGCAATTTCTTTGTGCTGCTATAATGTGGGTGCTGATGTTCTAGATAAACTTATATCTACCGTAAAAGACAAAAATGGAATTTTTGAGAAACGAAACGGAGAAAATTTTGTTGATTTAAAAATGATTAACAAAATACAGCTCAACGAAATCGGAGTAGATAAAGTTGATGTATGTCCTTATTGTACTGTATGTGATAATGATTTATTCTTCTCATACAGAAAAGAGAATGCAACAACTAACAGACACAGTGCAATTTTAAAACTAAAATAAATATAAATGTGATATAATATTTCTAATAACAAGTTAAGAGAAAGCTGAAAGGAATATATGAAATCATCTGTTTTAATAATATCGTTTGTAGCGGCAGTAACATTGATACTTATTTATTCATTTTTTAAAAAGCCTGCAAACAGTGCAGAAAATATAGATATAAATCTTGATAAGTCTATACTTTTATCAATAGAATATTTATCAAAAAATACCTTACCGAGTGGCAGATTTGTATATAATTCAAATGTCGATCCTGAAATAAAATATAGTAACGTAAGATATAATGCATTAAGACATGCTGGAACACTTTATTCAATGTATTTATGTGAAAAATATTTGCATAATAATACATTGCAAGAAAAAAGATATCAGGCTTCTGAATATTTTGTAAAACGATATGTAAAAGAAGTTTTGCCAAATAAATATGCAGTAGTATCAGATATGAAAGAAGAAAAACTAACTTCTCCTCAGGCAAAACTCGGTGGCAGCGGACTTGCACTAATCGGGTTATCTAATTTATATCCAGACGGCAAAATTGATTTGAAAATTTTAAGAGGCTTGGGTGATTTTATAATTTATATGCAAAAGCCTGATGGAAGTTTCTATTCAAAATTTCTTGTAGATAAAGTAAAAAAAGATGAGGAATTTGTATCCCTATATTATCCAGGTGAAGCTTGTCTTGGATTGTTGTATCTGAATGAAGTTGATCCTCAAAAAAAATGGGTTAAATCAGCTAAAAAAGGTCTTTTGTACTTGGCTGATTTAAGAAAAGATAAAGGTAGTGATGTCCCGTTTGATCATTGGGCAATGCTTGCTACCAGAAAACTTTTTGAAACTCCAGATAACGGACTCACAGTTGGTGAAAAAATGCTTTTGCAAAAACATGCAGAGCAAATGGCTGATTCTATGTTGTATAAACAAAGAACAGACTTATCAGATATGTATAGAGGCGGCTTTAAAGAAAATGTGCGTCTATGCAGTATCGGTACAATAATGGAAGGTTTGGTTGCGATATATTACTGTACAGATGATGTGCAATTGAAGGGTCGAGTTCTTACAGCACTTGATTTGGGTACTAAATTTTTGAGCAGATATCAGGTAAAAGAAGGTGAGACAAGAGGAGGTATTCCTACAAGTGCTTATTGGAAGCTTCCGAATGCTGAGGACAAAACAAAAGTAATAAGAGTTGATAACGTGCAACACGTTCTTTCAGCTTGGATAACTTATATGCAAATTCAAAAATAAAAATCAAAATTAAATAAAAAATATTTTATAGGGCAGAGCTTGTAATAACACGATTTCTGCCCTGTTCTTTTGCAATATAAAGGGCTTTATCAGCGTTATTAAGCATTTCATCAGGTGTCAAAATATTTTCATTAAAAGCTTCTATGCCAATGCTTGCAGTAATTTTGATATTGTTGCCGTCATAATAGAACGGATTTTTTTCAATAGTTTTTCTAAGTCTTTCTATAGGAATAAGAGCTTTTTCAAGTGGTGTTTCAGTAAGGATTATAACAATTTCTTCTCCGCCGTATCTGAATACCATATCGGTTTTTCTGAAGTTTTCGAGAGTCAAATATGCTATTTCTCTTAATACATAATCTCCGCAGAGGTGTCCGTATGTGTCATTAATTTTTTTGAAAAAATCAATATCCAAAAGAGCTATACTTAAATCACTTTTATATCTTTGTGCACGTAAAAACTCTCTTTCAATTGTATTTTCATAGTGTCTGCGATTGTACAGACCTGTCAGAGGATCGGTTACAGACATGTATCTTGTATGAGAGTACATAAAATTAATCTTTTTAATTACATCAATTTTATTGCATTCGGCAATCGGAAAACTTTTGATGATTTCCTCAATATTAGACTGAATTTCATCAAGCAATTCCGGTGATAAATCGAAATTATTTCCGCTCATACTATCCATAATTTTCACCTCATACCAAAAGTATTATAGCATGAAATTTGAAATATTCGGATTTTTTTGCTAATGTTTTTGTATGAAATTATCAGCTGAAGAATTATTGAAAAAATATTCAAATGATTCATCGCATCCGATGGAAGTAAGAAGAATAGCAATGATGATATTCGATGAAGTCAATGCAAAAGTTTGTGAGATGCCGGAAAAATATCGCAAATTGTTAGAAAATGCAGCGATTCTTCATGATATCGGATATTACGTAGATAGCAAAAGCCATAATAAACACAGTCAAAATATGGTATTAGAACATGGTATTTCAGGTTTTTCTCCAAGGGAAATAGGTTTTATTGCTTGCATTTGCCGTTTCCATAGAGGCAGTCTCCCTGATAAGGAAAAACATGAAATATATTGCGAATGCGATAAAAAAGAGCGAAAAATGATAAAACGTCTAGCAGGAATTCTAAGACTTGCAGACGGACTTGATAGGGCGCATCTTTCATTAATAAGAAAAATTTCTTTAAACTATGATGAAGATAATAATATTGTAGAATTTATTTTGACTCCTAATACTCCTGACTATTATCCTGATATTACATCAGCAGTACGAAAAAGAGATCTTTTTGAAATCGGTTTCAAAACACAATCAGTTCTAAAATTTTCTCATATATAGCCTGATAGTCAGGATTGCCTTCAATAGCGGATTTTTGGCATATTATTAAATATAGTTCTTTTTTATTCTGCATAATCAGTTTATGTTATTTCTTGAACGATATGTATAATTTTTATTTACTTAAGCCGCAGATAATATTGACTTAGTCGTAACTATTATATAAAATTGCGATGTTTGATATGGAATAAGATTTTAGATTTATTGGAAAAAGGTTAGTTCTTATGTTCAAGGTAAGTGTGATTATCCCGATTTATAACAGGGAGAAGTTTCTGAAAAAGTGCATAGAAAGCGTTCAAACACAGACTCTGAAAGATATTGAGATTATTTGTGTAAATGACGGATCTGCGGATAATTCATTAAAAATTATAAAAAAGTACCTTGAAAAAGATAATCGAATAAAACTTATTAACAAAAAGAATGAAGGACTTTCTGCTGCTAGAAATGACGGATTGGAAATTGCGCAGGGAGAATATGTAAGCTTTGTAGATTCTGATGATTGGATAGATAGTGATTTTTTAGAAAAATTATATTCTGCAGCCAAAAAATATGATGCTGACATAGCAGTATGCGGAATAAAAAGGATCAGAAATTATAAATGGAAATATCATCTGAAATTCGAAAAAGAAGAATTTACAGATGATGTAAATAGAAAATTTAAACTTTGCGATGTCCCTGAAAAATGTTATGTATGGAATAAAATATATAAACTCTCAGAATTGAGGAAAAATAAAATACTATTTGAACCAGGTATTTTATATGAAGATAGATGTTTTACCTGTGAGGCTTTGGTAAAATTGAAACGATTAGTTGTAATTCCTGATGTATATTACAATTATTGGACAAATTCCAATTCAATAGTAAAGACAAAATCAGAAAAACATAATAAAGATAGTAAATATACATATGAAAAAATGATGGGTTATTTAAAATCTAATAATATCAATTTAGATCATTATATCGAAGATTATATAAAGTACCAATTATTCGGATTAACATTAATGAAAGCCAAAGTTTATAAAAACAGAGTGGAATATAAACTTTTTAATTCCCTAAAGTTTGTAATAAAGCGGAAATAACGGGATATTAAGTTTTGTAACGATTATTCTAAAAATTGTAACATTTCTTCATGAAAAATACTTTATATATATAGGGAAAAATAAAAAGGAAAAATGTTATGAGTTTCGATGCAAATGTACTGAGCGTAAAGCCTGTAATCAGAGAAGCTGCAAACATG
>CALVAU010000142.1 GCA_944325615.1 Candidatus Gastranaerophilales bacterium
CTATTTCTACTTTTCCAACTATTTAATATTGTTTTTCTTCTTGTCCGTACATTTTAAATTTTCCTTTCTATTTTGTGTTATCAACAATCAAACTCATTTGCTTAGTTCTGGTTTCACCCTTCAAATAGGCTTTTGCTTTTGCAATAACCTCATGCAATGCTTCTTCATCTTTTCCGGAAATACAAAAAGTGTTTTCCATACCTTCTTTGTAAATCGGCAAAAGCGGAGTTGATATATTTATGACTGCATTATTCTGATCATTAAAAGCATATTTAATTGAATACAAAGCTGATTGCAAAAATTCATCTTTACCATATTCAAATCGAATGCAGTTCATTGTAATCTTGTTGCCTTCCGGTGCCAGTCTTGGAATACAACTTGTAAATCCTCTAACAGTAGCTTGAAAAGTATTCAAAAAATCCTCTGTAATTTGGTCTTTACCGGTAAAAGTTCTTTCTTCCGACCATAAGTCATTAGATTGTTTGTACCAAATTTTAGCAGTGTTATCAGAATTGATTTTTACTTTTTGAATAAAAATCTGATTACTGCTTGGAGTTTTGTTGTTCTGCTCTTTCTGAATTGTTTGCGTTGTCGTCATGTTTTCTCTCCTTTATTTTTTTTACTTTGGCTTTAAATTTTTCAAAAGCCTTGTTTTGTTCGTCTTGCGATTCTTGCACGTCAATTTTTTCGGCAGGCGGAATATTTTCCTTTTGCTTTTTCTGTGCAAGTTTTTTCTTAGCCTTTTCCAATTTCTCTAAGTAATCGCCGTTTTCAATAAGCGTTTTGACATAAGCATCAATATCGTCAATTTTAATTTTTCGTTTTTGATTTAATTCAAAAAAATAATTTTTTAAAATCTCTCTATCTTTTTTTGTAATTTTGTGTAGAGAGAGATTATTTATAATCTCTCTCTTGTTATCATTGTTGTTTGTTGTTGCTCGTCTGTTGCTCGTTAGTTCTTTGTAAGTTCTTTGTGCGTTCTTAAGCCTGTTATTAATTTGATATAAGTCATAATTTTTTATTGATATTACTGAATATTCGGGGGTCGTGAGGACTGTTATTTCCCCTGTTCTTTTTAATTTATTAAGACTGTTACGAATTTGCATTATTGAAAGTTTGAGACTATAAGCGAGTTTCGACTGGCTTGTAATAAGCTCACCCCGTCTTATCAACTTTCCCCGCCATTTATTGTCTTGATGATTTGCACACAGCAAAAGATGTATAAATACACGCATTACATTAGCGTCGTCGTACCATTCCCAATCAAGGAATTTACGGAACAAGCAAATCCACCCTTTCTCATCGTTCATTGCTTTATCCTTTCTTGTATTTATCCGTGCCATTGTTTTGGTTTTATATAATCCTGCGCATTCAAAAATGATTGTTGTACAGGTTTTGGAGCTGTACCGTCGTAAATCTTTTGTAATGCTTTTTGAATTGCATACATCAAAGCTTTTTCTTTTTCGGCCTGTTCTTTTGTCATTCTGCCTTTTGCAATTAAACTCGGATAAACTCTGTATCTGAATGCGACTTCTCTTTTTGCACACTTTATCATTTGCTCTAAAAGTTCAAAATCTATTTCACTCATTACATAAAAATCCTTTCTATGACGGTGTAAAAACAATCAAATCATCCGGCAATATTAGTTTATCCAGTTTTTTGGTTGCTCTGCAATAATCACAAACTCCGCATCTTTTTGGTAGTTCATTATGATTTTTAACATCAATAATCCGTTGCATTTTCCATCTTAATTGATTCCGTTGAAATTCAAGCTGATCATCCGGGATTAAAATGCAATCTAAATCAGGATAGTCTTGCTTATCTACTGCAGCAATTATGCAAGGAAGGGGTTCTCCTGTATTTTGCCTTACTATTTCCTGATAAATTCCAAGCTGTAAATCATAGCCCCATTTTTCAACAAAGCTTTGTTTCCAACCATTTTTATAAGAAACATCCCGAAGTTTTTGAACAACTTTCAAATCTACAATAGCTTCGTGCGGAAGATAGCTATCCATTTTGATTTTCCAATGTGCGCCAAAAATTTCACCGGTCATTATTACTTGTTTTTCCCCAGACATACATTTCATAAAAAGTTCTTCTTTGTGTACTCTGGCAATAATGGCTTCAGCTTTCATAAAATCCGATTTTAAACTTCCATCCTTTTTAAAAATATCCGGATTATTATTTTTAAATTCTTCAAGCGTACCTTCAAAATAGCTGTCAACGTATGAGCCGATTAACATCGGGGGTGTGGGCGGTTCAACCCACTCCCCATTAATTTTTGCCATTGCATAAGCTTCACATTTCAAAAAATCTTTAACTTGTGAAACGCTAAAATAAGCCTGATTTGCTTTTTGAGAATAATAATTTTTATTTGTTAATTTCATCTCTTTCACCGTAAATTTCTTCTAACTGCTCTATTTCTTCGCCAGTTGGTTCATATTGTTTCTTTTTTCCGTCTTTGCTGGGTGATTTTAGTTTCGATTCCACTTCTTCTTTTTGTTTTTCTGCAGCTGACGGCATTTCAAAATATTGGTCAATTGGTGCAAAATTGTTTTTGATTGAGTTATAAACCCCGCCAAGATCTACAATGTTTTTTGCAATGAAGTTGTCGCATTTGGTACCAATACGTTTTTCAATCATTTCTTGTGTAACTCCAAGGTCTTCAAACATTTTTAACATATCGGTAATACGTTCTTTTAATGGTTTTGTATTTGAACCAATAAGAGTTTTTTCACATTCATTCAAGAAATCTTCTACCACATCACCGGGAAGAATTTCTAAAAGAACGGCTCTTTTTCGTCTGGCTCCATCATTTGCAATACGTTCATAAATATCTGTTGGATCTGTCAAAATTGTGTTTCCGCTATTTTTGGTGTATCTTGTATGAGGTACTTTAAAAATTCTTTCAGCTCTGACGTTGCTTTCTAAATCCCACGCAAATGCAAGAACTTCGGAAGTGTGCTCTGCTGTATTTTGGCTAAGTTCTTTAATTCCATAGCTTATATTGCCCCAGTATTTTGCAATTGCTTCTGCCGCTCTAACTGAAGGCCCCTTAATTTGTTGCCCGCCCCGGGGATAACAATAAGTCGCTTTTTCTGCTAAAGTAAGACGTTTTGCAGATTCCATTATTTTTCTTTGTGCCTGTACTTCATTTCTGGGAAATTGACGAGCCATAAAAATTGCGCCTTGCACCTCTTGCAAAGCTCTTGCTTTTTCAATTTCTTGCCCTACATTTGGAAAATTTGTTGTCTGTGCGGTTTCTTTTTCTGTCAAATAGTTCATGTTTTTAATTCCTTTCATTCTTTGTAAAATTCAAACTAATCTTTTGCATATTCGTAATCTTCTTTGCTCATTTGTCCATTTTGGTATAATGCTTCGCAATCATCTAAAGAAAGAGAGCTTGTCGCCAAAAGGCTTTCAAGCTCTGCATCACTATTTAGAGGATCAAGTCTTAAAAAATTATCTTCACTTGCCATAATTCACACCTTAAAACTTATGTTTTCTTTCAAAATCGGAGATGATAACAAGCAAAATTCCAAATATAATCTGTATGTAATTTCACTTGCATTAATCAAAAATCCCCATAGGATTTTCGCGCCATGTTTTTCAGCATATTCCGACAAAATTTTTGTAGCTTCTTGCATAAAAAATGCATTATAGCTTTCTGCTTCAGCTTGCATTGCAAGGTTTACTAAGCTTGCTCTTTCGTCATTTGATAGCATGTATTAACCCTCCTATCATCATAAAAAACGGTATTCCCAAAAATATAAAAGTTGCGATAAATTCGCCTAAAGTTTCTCTTTGCATAATGTAATCCTTTCTAAAGAAAAAGGAGCTGTTGTGAAACAATAAAGAACTGTAGGGATCTTTTGACCAGCTCCTAAAAAAATCTCTTTACAAAGTCCAATAGTCAGTGGAGGCAACTGACTTTGGACAATGTGAAAAGATCAGGTCTTTTCTTGCAATTTAAAAAAATGAGGATACAGAGTCCTAAAGCATCTAAAAAATGTATCCTCAAAATATCAACTTAGGGGTAAAGTAACATTGTTGATTTTTAGGTTATTAAAGCGTGTTAAATTTGTGCGAATGATAATTTATATCACCCAACGGGGAAAATTTGAAAATCACCCCTGTTTTGTCGACGCAGATTTAATTTTTTGCAATCTTATTTCATTAACTTTTTTCATTTTTTCTCTTTGTTTGTTTTTAAAAGCCAATTCTTTTTCTGTTAAATTGCTTTCTGGAGTTTGTGCGTCGTAGTCAATTCCTAATTTTTTTGCTCTTTTTTTTCAATATTTCCAACTTGGCGGAATTGTTGTACATCTCGTAAAATCTTTATCAATCCAACCATTATTGCATTTTGGATTACGGCAAATGTGCATTACATAGTTCATAACTAATCCCTTTCTGCCTCTTCTTCTTTTAATTTTCCATTTTCAAACCAATACCAATGATTAGGTTTTATTTT
>CALVAU010000143.1 GCA_944325615.1 Candidatus Gastranaerophilales bacterium
GGATTCTTCGCCAAGAGTGGAGAGAGTCTTTACCTTGCGCAAATCATGCTCAGAATGACATGGATTTTCAAATATGTACAACCCCCTGTCATCCTGAGGATGAAATCCGAAGGATCTTTAAAAAGAATGAGCGAGAGATTCTACGCTTCGCTCCGAATGACAAAAGGTGTGCATTTACTTTAGCAGAAGTTCTGATAACTTTAGGTGTAATCGGAATTGTTGCAGCGATGACATTGCCGACAGTGATAAATAATATGAAAAATAAACAATTAGAGTCCCAATTGCATCGAAGCTATTCTGTCATAGCTCAGGCTTTAGACAGGTATCAGGCTGAAACTGGAGAAAGAATTCTTCCTGAAAAAGAGGTAATATTAAAGCCTTTGCTGACTAAATATTTACAAGTAATAGATCAATGCGGAACGGCAAGAAATCCGGATAATATAGCATATACTACTCAATGTTTATATTATAACTCTAAAGATCCAAGCAAAAGCTCACAATTATACAAAACCTATTCAGGAGCTTTAATGACTAATTTAGGCTTTTTTGATGACGGACAGTTTGTATTAAACGATGGTAGTCTTGTGCTTTTGGAAAATCCGTCTCATATAGATCGCATATACATAACGGTGGATGTTAATGGAATAAACAAAAACCCAAATCGTTTCGGACATGATTTATTTATGTTTCAAATAAATGAAAAGGGTGCTCTTGTACCAATGGGAGCTAAAGGTACAGCATACTACAGTGATACTGATGAATATTGTTCCACAACCTCAAGCAATCAATATAATGGTGCGGGATGTACTTACAGAGCTTTGACGGAAAAAGATTATTTCAAAAACCTTCCTAAATAACAATTTGTCTTTGTATTTTTATGCTAAAATAAACTTATGATTGACAGATATTCACGCGAAGAAATGAAAAAAATATGGGATTTGAATTCTAAATTTGACTACTATTTAAAAGTTGAAATAGCAGTTTGTGAAGCTTATTCAAAATTGGGTAAAATTCCTAAAAAAGATGTTGAAGAAATTAAAAAACGTGCCAAATTTACGATTGAGCGCATCGACGAAATCGAAAAAGAGGTGCGACATGATGTAATAGCATTTTTGACCTGTGTGAATGAAAGTCTAGGCGAAGATCTTGCGCGTCACATGCATATCGGAATGACGAGTTCTGATGTTATTGACACTGCATTTGCCTTGCAGATTCAAGACAGCGGAAAGATTATCAAAAAAGATTTGGATGATACAATAAAATCTTTGAAAGATTTAGCTAAAAAGCATAAAAATACAATTTGCATAGGGCGTTCGCACGGAATTCATGCTGAAGTTATGACTTTTGGTGTCAAACTTTGCAACTGGATAGATATTTTGGAACGTCAAAGGGACAATTTTGAGCATGCACTGGAAGAAATTCGTGTAGGTCAAATTTCGGGCCCTGTTGGTACTTATAGTAATATTTCACCTGAAGTTGAAAAAATTACCTGCAAAAATTTGGGACTCAGACCAGCAAGAGTATCTACACAAATCATTGCAAGAGATTATCACGCATACTTTATGCAATCTTTAGCTTTGATTGCGAGTGTATTAGAACAGTTTGCAACAGAGATTCGCCATCTGCAAAGAACTGAAGTGCTTGAAGTCGAAGAAGGTTTTGCAAAAGGTCAAAAGGGTTCATCTGCAATGCCTCATAAGAAAAATCCCGTTTTATCTGAGAATTTATGCGGACTTGCTCGTGTTGTAAGATGCAATTCTCTTGCTGCTTTAGAAAATATTCCGCTCTGGCATGAAAGAGATATTTCGCACAGTTCTGCTGAAAGAATTATTTTCCCGGACAGTTTGATTTTAGTTGATTTTATGCTGAACAGATTTAATAGTGTCGTGCAAAATCTTGTTGTGCATGAAAAAAATATGCTCAAAAATACTGATAAATTCGGCGGGATAGTTTTCTCACAAAAAGTGTTGCTTGAGCTTGTCGAAAAAGGTCTGACAAGAGAAGACGCTTATAGAATTGTTCAAAGAAATGCTCTTGATGCTTTTGAAAACGATGGTAACTTTAAATCAAATCTTTTAGCTGATGAAGAAGTTACAAAACTCCTTTCTACAGATGAGATTGATAAGATTTTTAATAAAGAAGCATTTTTGAAAAATATAAACGAAATCTATAAAAGAGTTCTGTAAAAATTAAAGCTTTATTTCAGGATTTACAAGTTCTTCAAGTTTAATATCCAAAACTTCTGACAGATTTTTTACAAGCAACTGAAACTATGAATAAAAGAGCATTTACTATGGCGGAAGTGATGAGTAGAGTACGTAGTATTTATGCACTAATGATAAATTCTTGCAAATATAAAAAAGGACTGATATAATAAAAAAGTAGAGAAAAAATAAGAAGGAGCTGGAAATGCAGACTATGCTTGAAATTTTAGGGGGGGGGGGCACCAGCAAATAACGCTCCTAACAGGCTTTTAAAGAAAAGTTTTGGATTTACATTAACAAATGTCATCCTGAATTTATTTCAGGATCTCTCAAAAAAGAGTAAGAAGTGTGATATTGACCTGCCAAAACAAGAGGGGATTCCTCGCCAAGAGAGGAGCCTGTTTTTATCTTGCACAAACCATGCTCAGAATGACATGGATTTTGAAATAGGAACAAACACCTGTCATCCTGAGAACGGAGCCCGAAGGATCTCGAAAAAGAACGAGCAAAAGATTTTTCGCTTCGTTCAGAATGACAAAAAATGCGCATTTACTATGGCAGAAGTTCTGATAACTTTAGGTATAATCGGAATAGTTGCAGCGATGACATTGCCTTCTGTGATAAATAATATAAAAAACAAACAGCATGAAGCCCGATTTAAAAAAGCATATTCGGTTTTATACCAAGCAGTTTTGCAAATGGGTAACGAAAATCCTGCACTTTGGCAGACCTATTGCGGTAATGGTCAATATGATTCTGATTACTCATTTATTAATGATTTTTCGAAACAGTTCAAGGTTTTAAAATTGCAGATGAGTTATACTCAATCTTTAAAGGATATAGGTTATAAACAACAAAATTTTTATCGTTCACAATCAGGGAAATTGGTTTTTAATCCTGATAGCCATGATAATGGAGCTTTTATAACTGAGGATGGTATGATAGTTTTTTCAAGTGGTTGTTGGTGGGATGATGGATTAGATTTTGTGGTAGATACTAATGGTCATAGAGGTCCAAATAAATTTGGCTATGATGTTTTTTATTTCCAAATTTCTAAAAATAACCAGTTACTCCCTTCAAGTATTAATGAAACTTTTTCTAATGTTGGTTCCCAAAAAGCGGGTGGGTGTGCTTTTGATGGTAATGTAGGTGGTATTCCAGTTAATGACAATGGTTCAGCTTGTTCTAGATTCGCGCTGATGGATAGGTTTCCAAGTGATGAGAGCAAATCTTATTGGAAAAATCTTCCGCCTCCATAGTTATGTTGTGCGTCAAATGATGCAGCCCAAAAATACGTCATGTCATCCTGAGAACGAAGTTCGAAGGATCTAAATTAAGATAGATGAGATTCTTCGCTTACACTCAGAATGACATGAACTATCATCCTAAATTTATACAATGCTGAATTTTTTATTCTTTGATGATGTCAAAAGTCTTAGTTTTTCAAGACGTGATTTTATAAATTGTGCCTGATTTGAAAATGGGTTGTTTTGCAAAAATTTTCTATAATATCTTTGAGCTTCAGAATGTTTGCCAAGCTTGTCTAGACAAACACCTATTCCTGCAAAAGTACTTGTATCTGTTGGGTTTTTCTTTGAGAGCGCATGCAATACGAGGGAAGCTTCTTTATATCTGTTCATCTTCATTAAAAGTGAGGACTTGTGCTCATAAGCTTTGGTATATTCAGGCGAATTTTCGATTAATTTTTGATA
>CALVAU010000144.1 GCA_944325615.1 Candidatus Gastranaerophilales bacterium
TTTACAAATTACGGTATCTATCCTGCAGGTACTGAATTAGAAATACGATTAACTTTTGATAAGTATTGTGATAAAGAAAAGGATTGGGAAGAAGCAATTGGTGGATATTTTAATGGTTCTGGTTGTACAGCTTGGGTATTACAGAATGAAAATCAGGAATATCTAAGATGCTCAGATTTATCTTGGAACAAAAAACATAAATGTAAATGAAAAACCGGTGCGTCAAACGATGTCCCGAAAAACACATTCAATCATCCTGAGGCTTTAGCCGAAGAATCTAACAAAGATCAATGAGATTCTTCACTTACGCTCAGAATGACATATATGAAATTTAGTATTTTGACGATAGCAGAGTGAGCAATAATTGTAGGCGAATGGTAGGCAAAGCCGTTATTGTCTGCTATTCTCCGAAATAGTTCTTTAATCCGACAGTTAGGTGCTTGTTTTTGCAAAGCTTTTTAAGCTTAGCTATTGCACGATTTTCAATTTGTCTAATTCTTTCTCTTGATACACCGTATTGAGAACCTATTTCATCAAGTGTTTTTTTAGTACCGCTATTATCAAGTCCGTATCTTAAAATGAGTACATCTCTTTCTTTCGGACTCAGCTGGTTAAGCATTCTTCTGATGTCTTCAAATAAATTTTCTTGAGATACCCTGCTATCAGGCGTAATTGTAGAATCATCAACTATAAAATCGGCAATTTTAGAGCTATCTTCTGAATTGTTTGCAGGAGTTTCCATGCTGATTGTGCTTTGAGCTGATTTGATAATTGAAGTCAGTTTATTAACAGATACCCCCAGTCGATAAGCTATTTCTTGTTTTGTCGGGGTATGACCAAGTTCTGTTGTCAAATCTATTGTTGCACGTCTGATTTTGCCTAAAGATTCAATCATGTGAATTGGAAGTCTTATAATTCTTGCTTTATCAGCGATTGCGCGAGTGATAGATTGTTGAATCCACCAGGTTGCATAGGTAGAAAATTTATAACCTTTAGTATAATCAAATCTGCCTGCAGCTTTCATCAACCCTAAATTTCCTTCTTGAATCAAATCAAGAAATGAAAGACCTCTTCCTATATATTTTTTTGCAATACTTACAACGAGACGCAAATTGGCATTTACTAAAAGGTTTTTTGAAAACTCATCTTGAGTTTCATAGATCTTTTTAGCAAGTTCCAATTCCTGCTCACCAGAAAGTAGCGGAATTTTACCGATTTGTTGCAGATATATTTTTACGCTGTCATCGGAGTTTACTGATGCAAGACTTTCTTGAACTTTCGGATCCTCTACAGAATGAATAAGTTCGTCTTCTTCATCCATAGGTTCTAACTCATGGAAATTGACATCTTCATCTGAAATATCTTCTGATAAAATACCAAGTTTTTCTATTTCTTTTTTCATAAATTATAAAACTCTCCATCTTCAAATTTATTATATTATGAATTTTTCGATAAAACTATTTTTTTACTTTGCTTAACTTTTGTTTCAGAGCTTCAAATATTATTACACAAGTTGCATTTGAAACATTTAGTGAGTTAAAGTCTTTCATCATTGGAATTTTTACCGAAAAATCCGACATTTTTAACAAAGACTTGGAAACTCCTGCATGTTCTGCACCCATAATGAGTACAAAATTCATATCATTGTATTTAATGTCATAATAATTATCTTTTGCAGACGCATCAGTTGCAATTACCCACCAGTTGTTTTCTTTTAGTCTTTGGATTGCATTCACCAGGCTATTTACTTTTATGATAGGTATGTGATTAATTGCACCGGCACTGGTTTTTTCAACTATGGAATTCACTTGAACATTTCTTCTTGACGGGATTATTATTGCATCTACTCCAGCGCATACACAAGATCTTATGATTGCGCCAAAGTTATGTGGATCTTCAATTCCATCGAGTAAAACAATTGAAGAATTCTCATGTTGTTTTTCAAGAAAATCTTCTAAATCAGTATATTTTAATGGTGAAATTTGTGCGATAATTCCTTGGTGGTTAAATTCGGCGTATGGTAAAAATTTTTCTTTCGCTACAAATTGAAAGATAATCCCTTTTTCTCTTGCCAAATCTTTAATTTTATTGATTTTAGCATCTGAGTGGATGTTTTTTGAGATAAGTATTTTATTAATTTCTCTTTCACCGCTTATTAAAGCTTCTGTTATTGCATTTTTACCAAAAATTATATCGTCCATTTTTTTATCCTATTTTGAAACTTCAAGCATTTTTTCAATACATTTGAGTGCTTTTTGTGCAATTTTTTCTTCTACCTTAATTTCTGGAGTTTCATTTTTTAGAGCATTGTAAATATCCAAAATAGTATTTAATTTCATACTTTGACAAATTGAAGGTTTATCATTAATGTCATAGAAATCTTTATTTGGATAATCGCGTTTTAATCTGTCAAGAACACCTTTTTCTGTCGCAATGATAAATTGTTTTTCTGTGCTGTTTTTTACGAAATTCATAATACCTGTTGTGCTGCCCACATAATCTGCAAGTTTTGAAAATTCTTCAGTGCATTCAGGGTGCGCAAGAACAAGAGCGTTTGGATGTTTTAATTTTGTTTCTTTTATTGCGCTTGGTTCTAATTTGTTATGAATAGGACAATATCCGTCATAGGTTATCACTTCAACATTTCCTAGTTGTTTTTCTACCCATCTGCCGAGGTTTTTATCAGGTAAAAACAGAACTTTTTCTGCTTTAAGACTTTCTACAATTTTAATTGCATTTGAGCTTGTGCAGCAAATATCACATTCTGATTTTACCTCTGCGGTTGAATTTATATAGCATACAGTCGGTATATCAGGATATTTACTTTTAAATTCTCTTAGTTGTTGCAAATTTATCATATCAGCCATCGCGCATCCTGCAGTTAAATTTGGAAGAATAACTTTTTTAGTCGGATTTAAAATCTTGGCTGTTTGAGCCATAAAATATACACCTGCAAAAATGATTATATCGGCATTTGTTTTAGCAGCCATTTGACTTAAATAAAGAGAATCTCCAACATAATCTGCAACGTCATCAATTTCAACATTTTGATAGCAGTGTGCTAAGATAACGGCATTTTTCTCTTTTTTAAGCCTTTTTATTTCCTCGATATAATTCATTGACAGCTCATCCTCCATCATTTAGTGTAAATTTATGTTAAATTTGCATCGTTCATAAAATATATTGTATAATAAAAATAAGAATTAAGTACATAGGAAGAAGAGAAAAAATATAAATTATGGGTGCATCAAATAGTATAACAGATTTTTTAAACAATTTGACAGCGGGAAATCGTCCTGATGTTTGTTTGTCGGTTACTCCAGGTTTGGGCTTAGAAATGATTCAGGTTGATGCTGCAAATCATACGGTTAAAAGCTATGCTTTCAGGCCGTTGGCATATAATGAATCTTTGAGAGAAATCTCGGACATGGAAGAGTTTAAAAAAGACTTGGCTGAAATGTTTGAAGAATTAAACATTTCTCCAAAGTGTAATGTAACATTAAACCTTCCAACAGTTCTATTTGGTTCAATAGAAATGTCTTTAATGCTTGGGGATGATGCAATTACAGGTGCTATTACATCTGAAGTTGAGCAGTCTTATGTGTTTAAAAGACATGATCCTATTGTTCAATGGATGGATTCAAATACAAATAGCGGTGAAAATAGAAAATTATTCTATTCAGCTGTTCAACAGTTGGTAATTGAAAATATAAGTGCTGCTTTGACTGAAATGGGTGCTACGCTTGTTGATGTTGAAATGTCATTGGCTTCAACATTAAGAGCTTTAGATTACACCGGTTTAGCTGCAGATCAGATGAGAGATGGTGTAACTTGGAACTTATTAACAGTAAGTCCTAACGGTTATACTTTAGTTTCAATGTCTGGAAAGCAAATTGTAGATTATTATGAAGAACCTATAGCTGTTAAATCATATGAAGGTGATGAAATTTATAATGTAATATCATCATCAGCTCAAATTACACTGATGAGTTATCCAGCTAATTACCTTTTGGTAATATCTGATACAGACTCAGTTAGTGCAGAAATGCTTGCAAAAAATTTAAATGTTGAATGTGCTATTGAATATATAGAAAATAACAAATTCAAACGTAAAGAATTTTTAGCTACAAGTTTGGATGTATTGCCGGATAATATTTTAAAAATATCTTTGCAGGCAATTGGTGCTGCTATTATAAAGAGTTCTGATTATCCTTTAGCATTTAATTTCCTTGCTACTGCAGGTGCAGATATAGCAACCGAAGAAATTGTAAAAATTCCAATAGGAGAAAA
Source organism: Candidatus Gastranaerophilales bacterium (assembly GCA_944325615.1). Taxonomy (GTDB): domain Bacteria; phylum Cyanobacteriota; class Vampirovibrionia; order Gastranaerophilales; family Gastranaerophilaceae; genus Scatenecus. The sequence continues at coordinate 4,291 of CALVAU010000144.1, forward strand.
TGAATATCAAATAACACCTTCGGCAGCAATGATTGTAGCTATAATTTTCGATGTGATTTTGATGGTAATAGTATTAATTCCGTTTTTCGTATTACCACAAATTCAAGCTCAAAAACAATCAGAATTGGATGCTTTGAATGCAAACATAAAACAAGTTGAAAAACAAATTGCAGATTTGAAAGAGCAGCAACAAATTGCAGGTAAGTTTAATATTAAAACAGAAATTAATAAAGTTCTTGAAAGTAACCGTATTAAGCTTATGTCATTTAGTGCTATTGGAGAAGCTGTACCTCCAGAATTGTGGTTGACTTATTTCTTGACTGAAGGTAGCGGAAATATTTCAATTAAAGGTGGAGCAACAACAGTAGAAGATGTATATTTATTCTTTAAAAACGTAAAAGAATATCTTGTTAAAAGTGATTTGAAATTACAAAAACTTGAAATGCAGTCTGATAATGTTGATGAGTTTATGTCAAATATGCCTGTAACTTATGATTTTGAAATTTCAAATGCTAAAGCTCCTGTTGCAGCCCCAGCGGATGATAAAGCTAAGGATGCAAAAGGTGGTAAAGCTGGAAAAGGCGGAAAAAATGCAAAGGATTCTAAAGGTAAAAAAGGTAAAACAACAGGACAAGCAGCAAATTTACCGCCAGACCAAAAACTTTTAAGTGATAAACCTATAAATTAAGATATATATGGAGATTTTTTATAAATTATGCCAGAAGAAACTAAAGAAATTTTAATGAAGTTGAAGAATGCAGTAGCAATACTGGTATTAGGTGTTCTTGCTGCGGTTGCATTAATAGCTATGAAAATTGTGCCTACAGTGCAATCGATTATGGATTTAAATGAACAGTATGCCGCACAAACTTTAGTTCTAGCAGAAAAACAAAAAGAGTTGCAGGAACTTGAATTAACTGTTAAAAAACAAGATGACTTATCCGGCATTGAAAAAGAATTATTCGTACCGGAAGAAGCAGGATTGGATACAGAAGGTGTTATAGCGGGAGAATTTTCTGAAATCCTTGAATTGATAAGGGCAAATACAATTAAGATGAGATCTATAAATTATACTTATGATCCATCAGATGATACTTTCGTAAAAGGTGCTCCGCAAAAGTTCAATGTAGCACAGCTTGATATGGAAATGATTGCTAATTATAAAACTTTTGAAAACTTCTTGAAAGATTTATATAAGCATGAACATTTCTTGGATATAGCTAAAGTTGAAGTTAATCCTTATGAAAAAGATAAATCAGTGTTATTAATCAACTTTACGATAAAACTTTATGCTAAAAAGGGCTAAGCAAAGTTTTTAAAATCGATAGAAAATAATTGTTTTTTATTCTTGAGGCAGGTTGCACAAAAATCAGTCTCAAGAATATTTTTTTTAGCATAATCTTTGAAAGTAGAACCTGATCTTCCTCTATGGTCGTTTGCTAAAAATGGGCAGGTGTAGATACCTTTGGCTGTTAATATCCGTCCGTATTCGCAATCCAGAGAGCTCCATTTTTGAGAAAAATCTGTTTCGGTATTTGTTTTTTTGTGCATTGTATTTATTTTGAAATTGTTTTCATTTGCTTCAAAACCTATTTTTTCACAAACTTGTCTGAAACCTGCAAGTAAATTTTCTCTGCCTTCGTTATAAAAATCTGTTATACATAATATCGGGTTAAATCCGTATTTTACCAAGCTTTTAATTGCGTGCAACACTTGTCTGTATGTACCTCTTCCTCTTATGTCATCGCTTTTTACTTCATCGTAATGATCAATACTTAGTTGAAAAATGATTTCAAAATTACTTTCATCCTCGACTCTTTTCAAAAATCTTGCTTTCTTTTCGTTGATAAAGCTTCCGTTAGTGCAAATACATACGTTTGTACGTTTAAGACAAAGTCTTAAAATACTGTTAAAGTCAGGATGAGTCATTGGCTCTGCTCCTGTCAGATATATACATTCGATTTTTTCATTTTGGGTGTCATTGAGAGCTTCTTTTATCAAGTCAATTGATATAAAATCTTTGACATTTTTTGAAAGCGGAAAATCGATATAGCAATGTTTGCATCTTTGGTTACAATTTTTTGCTGTAAGTTCAATGAAAAGATTGTTTAAATCTTTTAATTCGCAAGTTTGTGCTTGAAATAGATTATTCATGAAAGTGTGCTCCGTTAAAATCTTTAGTACATAAATATTTTAGATTTTAAAGAACAAATAAAATCCGACAACAAGGTATAAATAAGCACTACTTTTTAAAATCATCAGCTCGTTTATCATCAAGCCATTTTTGCATTACATAATGTTCATAGCTTAGTGCAAAATTATACAAAGCTTTTACTAAAGTTCTTCCGCTTTCTGATTTTGCTGTTATGAAAAAGTCACCTGACTTGTTTTCGGCAAGCATAATTTCAGTATGAACAATTTTATCGACATGACCTTTAGGATTTTTTGTAATTACGAGTTTAATCCAGTCGCAAAGGATTTTTGTTGCGGTTGTTTTCCCTTCAATAATCTCGTTTTTTCGGCTTTGAATATATGTAGAAAATTCTTTTAAAATCATTATTCCTCAAATGGGGTTGTAGCTGCAAGACATGTTATATCAAAAATATTATGTTTTTTAAATTCCTTTATCATTTCTTCAAAAGTTGAGCCTGTTGTGCAGATATCATCAAGAATTAAAATTTTCATTGGGAGTAAATTTTTCTCATCTACTTCAAAAGCGTTTGAAAGGTTTTGCATTCTTTCAGCTTTGTTGAGTTTATATTGAGGCTTTGTATCTTTTATTCGTTTAATTAAATCTTTATTCAAAGTGCATCCAGAGAGCTTGCAAAACTCTTCTGCAACAAGAGTCATATGGTTGTATTTTCTGATTTTTTCTCGTTTTGGATAAATTGGCACTGGTACGACTTGAAAGTTTGTTTTATCGGTAATTTCTTTAAAATATTCCCACATAAATTTTGCAAGATATGGTGATAAGTCTTTTTGTTTGTGATATTTTAGACCTCTAATTAATTTTTGAAGATTTTTATCATATACTCCGGCGCAATATATCGGGGATTCCAGTATATATCGATTAACTTTTACTTGAAGATGCTCTAGCGAATCATAGCATTTCGAGCACATTTTTACACATTCTTTTGAGGATTTGCAAAAGTAGCATTTTTTCTTATAAATCCAATCTAAAAAGTTAATAAAAAAATCTTTCATAATATTTATATTTTATAGTTAAGAGGGAAGTTTTACACAAAACTCCGTTCTTACATTTTCTTCGCTTTTTACTGTTATTTCGCCGCCGTGTGATTTGATAATCTGTTGTGATAAATACAGACCGAGACCGGTACCTATTTTTCTGAATTTTTTTGCTGCTGAATAATATTTGTTGAAGATTAATTTTTGCTCATCTTCCGGGATTCCTTGCCCGTAATCTATTACAGAAATTGTTGTATAACCTGAAATTTCACCGGTTTCAATATCAATGTCTTTTTTAGTATTACTGTGTGAAATTGCGTTTGAAATAAGGTTTTTTATAACTCT
>CALVAU010000145.1 GCA_944325615.1 Candidatus Gastranaerophilales bacterium
ACATTCGTTTCTACAAAGCTGAAGAAGCAAAAGATGATGATATGACTTTTGCTAATGAATTAGCTAAACTTGGTGATTTTTACGTAAACGACGCATTCGGTGCAGCTCACAGAAACCACACTTCAACGGCAAAACTTGCTAAAGTTTTAAAACCTGCAGTATCAGGTCTTTTGATGGAAAAAGAATTGAGATGTCTATCTCAAGCACTAGATAACCCAACTAGACCATTCACAGCAGTTGTAGGCGGTGCTAAAGTTTCATCAAAAATCGGTGTTTTAGAAAACTTGCTTGACAAAGTAGATAACATGATTATCGGTGGCGGTATGGCTTATACATTTGTAAAAGCAAACGGCGGTAAAATCGGTAATTCAATTTGCGAAGATGACCAATTAGAAGTTGCAAAAGCTATCGAAAAGAAAGCTGCAGATAAAGGCGTAAAACTTGTTATGGCAACAGATGTTCTTGTAACTGATGATTTCTCAGGCAATGGAACTAACAAATTCGTTGCAATCAACGAAATTCCAGATGGATTTGAAGGTGTTGACGCAGGTATGGATTCAAGAAAAGCTTTTGCTGAAGTTCTTAAATCTTCAAAAACTATCTTGATGAACGGCCCTGTAGGTGCATTTGAAAATCCTAAGTTTGCTGAAGGTACAAAAGCTGTATTAGAAGCAATTGTAGAAGCAACTAAAGCTGGTGCAGTTTCTGTAATCGGTGGTGGTGATTCAGTTTCAGCTGCTAAGAAATTCTGCAAAGCTGAAGACTTCACTCACGTTTCAACAGGTGGCGGTGCTTCATTAGAATTCATCGAAGGTAAAATCCTTCCAGGTGTCGCAGCTTTAGATGAAAAATAAGCTTTAAATTTGTTGAAATTTAAATTAAATAAAAAGCCTCTGAATTTTCAGGGGCTTTTTGCTTGCAAAATAAAATAAGATTTTTATTGCAAAATGTTAAGCTCTGGACTATAATCATGTTGTAAGATTTTAAGAAAGGAGAGTTTAATATGTTTGAAAAAGATATTAATATCGACGATATTAAAGAAATCAGAACTCGTACAACTGTATATTTTGGTGTTGGTGCGATTAAGAAAATTGATGATATTGCAAAAGTTTTAAAAGACAAAGGCATTGACAAAGTAATCGTAATGTCAGGTAGAAACGCTTATAAAGCAACAGGAGCTTGGGATTACGTAGAAAAAGCATTAAAAGATAATGGAATTGGTTATGTAAATTATGATCAGGTAACTCCAAACCCAACAACTCACCAAGTAAATGATGCAGCAAAAATGGCTCATGAATTTGGGGCAAAAGCAGTAATAGCAATTGGAGGCGGATCTCCGACAGATGCAGGAAAATCAGTTGCAATTTTACTTGAATATCCTGATAAAACAGCAAATGATATCTATGAATTTACATTCACACCGGATAAGGCAGCGCCAATCGTATCAATCAACTTGACACACGGTACCGGTACTGAAACAAACAGATTTGCAGTAGTTACAGTTCCAGAAAAAGATTTCAAACCTGCAATAGCTTACGATTGCATATATCCTATGTTTGCAATTGATGATCCTCAATTGATGACAAAATTAAGCCCCAAACAAACAAGATATGTATCAATCGATGCGGTAAACCATGTAATCGAAGCAGCAACTTCAACAGTAATGTCACCTTACAGTGTTACTCTTGCAAGAGAAGTAATTGCTTTAGTTCACAAATATCTTCCAAAAGCAATTGAAAATCCTGAAGATTTAGAAGCAAGATATTATTTAGCTTATGCTGCTATGATGGGTGGTGTATGTTTTGACAACGGACTATTACATTATACTCACGCATTAGAACACCCGCTTAGTGCAGTAAAACATGAACTATCACATGGTCTTGGACTTGCTATTCTTTTACCTGCTGTAATTAAGACTATGTATAAAGACAGAGCTAATGTATTAGCAGAAATTTTGAAACCGATTAACCCGGATTTAGAAGGTGATCCATCAGAAGCATATCAAGCTGCAAAATCAGTTCAAGATTGGTTGTTCTCAGTTGACGTAACTTCAAAACTTGAAGATGAAGGTTTTACAGAAGCTGATGTTGAAAAATTGACAAACCTTGTATACACAACTCCATCATTAAGCGGTTTGTTGGATATTGCACCATCAGGAAACGGCCGTGAAGTGGTTGAAACAATTTATAGAGAATCAATTAAACCTCTATAAATTTAAGAATAAATTTAAAAAATTACGCCGCAAGATTTTTTCCTGCGGCGTTTTTTCTTCCTTTAAATAAAAACCTTTTTTAACTTTCTTTTCTTGCCTTGAGGTATGCAACAATTCCCATTCCAATACCAAAAATCCCATTCAAAATAAGAGAAGATTTTGTACTTGTCTTAAAGAATTTGAAAGTTGAGCCTAAAAGTCTATCCATTCCAAATCCAAGACCGAACCAAAGAGCTCCACTTCCTAACCCGACTGCAGCAGGCGGCATATTTTCTATTTTTTTCAAAAATTCATCCGTTTTTTCTGAGTTTGTATTTGGAGTTTTTTCTTGCTTTTTTTCTTCTGCTTTGAATGCAGGTATTTCACATCTTTTGTTTAATGATAAATTGTTGATTTCAGTAATAGATATTCCCATTTTAAACTCCAAAATTTTGCTTTTGTCTATATTAAATAAAAAGTTAAATAAAATTGCTATTTATATTATAATTACTTTATGAAACTTAACAAAAAAGTAGAATTATTAGCTCCTGCAAAGGATAAAAAGACTGCGATAGCAGCGATAAATTCGGGTGCCGATGCAATTTATATTGGTTCTGTAAAGTTTGGAGCAAGGCAAAATGTTTCAAATTCATTAGAGGATATAAAGGAAATTGTTGAATATGCACATAAATTTAATGTGCGTGTTCATATAACT
>CALVAU010000146.1 GCA_944325615.1 Candidatus Gastranaerophilales bacterium
AGCTTCAGGGGTATTCAATCCTGGAATACCTCAAGAAATTCTTTGCCGAGATAACCGCAGGCAACCGCGACTACGGAAAACTTATGCCATCGACCATCGGCATCAGTGCTAACAGATTATAAATATCAATCGAATTTTAATCTTATTTTAGACATACCGCCTGAAAAGCAGGGGGCACGTCAGAATTGGACGCTTACATACAAAATCAATTTGAGTTAATCCTTAACTACTAGATAGTCAATAAATATGCGCCAAGTTAAATATCTAATGGTGTCTATAATTGATTCTAAATCCATATTGATTATACAAATATTATATTAATGGCGAATAATACAGAAAATAGCAAAAGGATAGCAAAGAATACCATTTATCTGTATTTGAGACAGATACTGGTCATGGTGGTGGCCTTGTATACTTCGCGTGTGGTCTTGGCGACTTTGGGCGAAGTTGACTATGGAATATACAATGTGGTTGGAGGGGTTGTAACCTTGTTCACATTCCTGAATTTTGCAATGGCTTGCGCGACCAATCGGTTTATCACTTTTGAATTGGGAAGAAAGGACTATGAAAAATTGAATGTCGTGTTTTCGTATAGTGTGCTCATTCACATAGTGATTGCCATTTTGATATTGATTTTGGGCGAGACAGTGGGACTGTGGTTCTTTCATACACAAATGAATATTCCAGCGGAGAGGATGCATGCTGCCAGTTGGGTGTATCAGTTCTCGATTTTTGCCTGTATGGTCAACATCATGTGTGTGCCTTACAACGCATTGATAACCTCCCATGAAAAGATGAACGTATATGCGATATTTTCTATCGTAGAGGTTATTTTGAAACTTATTATAGTATGGATATTGGTCTTATTCGGTTCTGATAAATTAATATTATATGCAATTTTAATATTTGCAGTTGGGGTGTTTATGCGAGTGTTAAATCAACTATATACGTTTCATACATTTAAAAATGTGCATTTTATTAGAGTGCGAGACAAAAACACATTTATAGAAATGGTAACGTATGCAGGCTGGAGTTTGTTGGGAAGTGCAGGGGTTATATTTGCAAATCAAGGTCAAAATATTCTGTTGAACATATTTTTTGGACCTGCAGTTAATGCAGCTCGCGGTATTTCAATGCAAGTGAAAAATGCAGTAGAATCTTTTGCTAATAATTTTTATAGTGCGGTTGCGCCACAAATAAATAAGTCATACGCAGGAGGGAATATTGATTATATGAAAATATTAATAACAAGTTCATCACGTTATATGTACTATTTACTTTTCATTATATCTTTTCCTATTATTTTAAATGTAGATTTCATATTGAAACTTTGGTTAAAGGATGTACCGAATTATACTCAAATATTTGTGGTTTTGGCACTCGTAATTTCAATGCTAACTTGTCTAGGAAAACCTTTGTCAAGTGCAAATGGTGCAACAGGAAGAATTAAGAAATTTCAGATTTTGGAAGGAACAACCAATCTTTTGTTGATTCCCGTCACATGGTTTATACTTAGAGTTTGTCCTATTCCTGAATTCGCTTTTTTAACCCAAATAGTTTTTTGTGTTGTGTTACAAATTATAAGATTGTATGTTATTCACTCTCAAATTTCACTTTCTTACAGGCAATATTGGGTCGATTTTATGTGTCCTTGCTTAAAAACTTCCATTATATCAATGTTTTTTCCGATTGCATTAAAATTAGTTTTGCCAGATAATTTTGTCACATTTTTTGTTTTGAGCGTTCTGTCTGTTTTAATTGTTGGTATATCAGTTTATAATTGGGGTATATCTAGTGTTGAACGTCAATTCATAACTAATAAAATAAAGTCAATAAAATTAAAAGGCAAGTACAAATGAGTAGATATAGAAAAAGAAGCGAATCAAAGTTATCCTTTGTATGGCTTATAGTCCTTTTGCTGATAAGCACAAATTTTTTTGGGGTGGAACCTTTTGCCGATTTGGTAAATTCAAACACGAAACCTATAATCTTATTGAAGTGTTTAATTGTGTTGCCTTTTGCCATAAAAATCAGTAGGCAAAAAAATGAATATACTAGATGGCTTTTATTTTTATGGATTGCTTTTGCCCTCAACAAGATTTCTTCGTGCTATTTTAGAGGACAATCTTTAGCAGAAGTCCCTTTTCAGGGGCATTTCATTTATGATTTTGCCTTGTTTTACTTGATTTCCTATATAGACCCATCAATCCGGCAAATGGAAAAGGCCATAGTTTACTTGGGGATATCCGCATTGGTGATATATTTTATACAATATCTTATGCTTCCAACCCCAATTGTTGAGTCCTTGTCATCAGGCTGGAGGAATGTGGGTGATGTGACAGAGTTTGATGTGCAACGTTTTTCTGTAACTGGGGAGGCTGTCATTTTCTTATATGGTTTCTACGCTTTAAATAATTATTTCATCCGCAGGAAGAAAAAATTTGCCATTGCGATTTTAGCTGTGCTGGCTTTTACTATCCTTCACGGTTATAGAAGCTTAATTGTTGCGTTTCTTATAGCTTTAATGTTTTTATACTTTAAAATTAATGGCCTTAGATTCAATAAGGCAACATTCGGCGTTGTTACTTTAGCTGTTCTTTCCATATTTTTAATTAACTATACCTCTATATTTGACAATGTACTTGGTACCATTAGCGAAAAAAATGAGATGCAGTCTTCCATTTCATTTGTGGAACTTGATCGGGTGTTAGAATGGAACTATTTTTTTGAAAACATTCGGATTCCATGGGAGTGGCTTTTCGGTGCGGGCTTTATAGGTAAGAATTTTGATGATGAGGAACTTTTTTTTAATTGGGTTGATATAGGTTTTTTGGGGGTGTCATTTATGGGAGGGATTCTTATGACAATTTGTTGGATAAGGCTTTTGTTATTGAATACTCGTGCTTGTCCTCTTAGATATCAGTATATTAGTGCTTTTACTGTTTTATTGCTTGCAGGGACTATAACTTTTGCAATCGCTTTTAGCAATAAGAGTATTGTATTTCAAAGTCTTTCCTTTTATTTGATGTATAAAATTGAATTAGATAAATATCGGGATATTGCTTTTAAAAAGTTGCAAAGTTGATATATGAAAATACGAGAGACGTGGATTGATGTGAGTAAGTCCATTTTGATTTATTTGATGGTGTTAGGGCATTGTATGCCTGGAAATGAGGTTAATATGTGGTTTTATGCATTTCATATGCCTGCTTTTTTTATGATTTCTGGCTATTTGTACAAACCTCATTCTATAGCAAAAACTATGAGACAATTGTTCATTCCTGTTCTGTTTTTTAGTGCTATAAATTTGGTATATGAATTATGTATGAATATTCTCGGACAAAAGGAATTTGAAGGCTTTTTGAATTTACTAACAACATGTTGGCAACCATATATTTATACTAATGACGGAAATTACACCTCTTTATTTCCTGGGGTATGGTTTGTTATTGTACTTTTCTTTTGTCGAATGTTAATGGGTGATTTAAAAATATTTGCTATTAATCCTAAATTGGATTTATATATAGCTCTACTTTGTATAGTAATAGTTGTTCTATTTACATCTGTTTCATCATGTGATAAAATATTGAATATATATGTTATAAAGACGATTGTTTGTTTACCATTCATGCTTCTTGGACGTTTTTTTAGGCAATTGAAAGAATATATGGAGAAACCATCCTATTTGTTTGTTCCGTTCTTAGTCTTGTATGTTTTTCTTACATGTTTCAATGGGCCTGTGGACATTTATTCTTCTCAGTTCGGTAAGAATGTTATTGTAATGTATGTGAATGCTTTTTTTTCATCCATTACATTATTTATATTGTGTTCTCATGTTGGCTTTTTAAAATCCTATTTTGAGCTATTTTCAAAAGGAACTTTGTTGATTTTGGGATTACATAAGATTATATTGTCAGTAGGCAAAAGTTTAATGTATAAAGTCGGTATTGAGGATTCTATTTTGGGAAGTTTGTTTCTTTCTTTTGTTGTTTTGTTGTTTTGTTTACCCTTTATTAAATTTTCTATTAATAGATGTCCTTGGCTTATCGGTAGATGATTATGAAAACAGTCAATATTTTAACAATGCATGCAGTGCTGAATTATGGTTCTTACTTGCAGACATTGGCTACATATAAGTTTGTCTGTAATATGGGATTTAGAGTTTTAGTGGTGGATTATCGTTATCCGACGGAATACCATTTTACCCATAGCTACAACTTCGTTATTAGAAAGAATCAAACATCAATAGAGAATAGGCCGTTTTATGAAAGACTTCTTTCAAAATTGGCTAGTTGGATTATAAGACCAAATGTGGACAAGAAAAAGGAAAAATTTGCAGCGTTTTACCAAAAACATGTGCAAATGACGCGGCCTTATTATACGGAAGAAGAGTTGGAAAAAAATCCACCTCAATGTGATATTTGTGTTGCAGGGAGCGATCAAATTTGGAATCCACTGTTTATACATCATGACAAGTCATTTTTTCTTG
>CALVAU010000147.1 GCA_944325615.1 Candidatus Gastranaerophilales bacterium
GATTTCATCTACTCTTTTAATTTGCTCTTGTGGAAGATTTACCCAGTTTAGGAATTGTCCTTTTTGGTTTGCTCTTTTTGAAAATTCTTCTACAAATTTTGATACGTTACTTTCGTATTTAGAAAAATCAAAGCCGTAAAAATCGCTTGATAATCCTAAATTACAAATACATGCTTGAGTCATTTTACACTCTCCTTTATTAGTTCAAATATTTCAATAATACTCTAGCATGGAAAAAATTTTTTGAAAATTATATTTGTCTTATTATTTTGGTATGGAATATAAAATAATTAAGTTAAATTCGGCAAGGAATTGCTTAAGGTATATTATTAGAGCATTTGAAATTGGTGAAATCTATATCCCCTATTATCTTTGCTCTTGTATCAGACATTCAATTTTGAAAGAGGATTGCAAAATCCATTTTTACCATATTGATGAAAATTTCATGCCTGCGTGTAATTTTAGGGAAGATGATTTTATTTTATATCCGAATTATTGGGGAGTTTGTTCCGAAATTGTAGAAAAGTTAGCTCTTCAATACAAAAATTTAATTGTAGATAATGCGCATTCTTTTTACTCAGAGCCTTTAGGTATCGCTTCATTTACTTCTGTCAGAAAATTTTTTCCAAAACTGAGGGATGGTGCGGTTTTATATTCTTCCAGAGTCTTTGTTTCAGACTTTAGGACTGATGAATTTGATTATGAAATGAAAGAGTTGGATTATAACGAAATAATAAAAAATGAAAGACGTATTGATGATTCTGACATCAAAATTATTTCAAATTGTACGGCAAGTTTGTTTGATGAAGTTGATTTGGAAAATGCAAAGCAAAAAAGATTATCAAATTTCTATGGCTGGCATGAGCAGTTGAAAAATTCAAATTCTTTAAAGATAGATTTAAGGAAAGATGAAGTTCCTTTTTGTTATCCGTATCTTGCAAAAACTCAAAATGATGCGGATACTTTAGTAAAAGAGCTTGGAAATAAAGGGATTACGATTTATCGCTATTGGGAAAATCTTCCTGAAAGTTTTTCAGAAAGTATTTTTCAAAAACAACTGGTTGCTATTCCGATTTATTAGACTATATATTTTTGCAGAATTAATTTTTTCAAAGCTCTTGCATGTACTGCTTGAGGTTCAATTTCGAGTAATTTTTCAAGATATTCAAGTGCCTTGTGGTAATTTCCAAGTTTTTTCTGTGCTGCAGCCATTGCAAAAAGTGCGTCAATGAATTTGTCATCCAATTCAAGAGCTTTTTCAAGGTCTTTGACTGCGTTTCCTATGTTGGGATTTTCAATATCTTTTCTGCTTAAAATTATTCGTGCGCGATTGTAATATGCATCAGTCATTTTCTCGTTCAACTGGATTGCTTTGGTATAATCAAGCATAGCTTCATCAAAATTTTCCAGCGCTTGATTTGCAACAGCTCTGTAAAAATATGGAATTTCCCAATCTTTTTTAAGTTCTAAAGATTTGTTTATGTTTTCGATAGCTTCTTGAAATTTACCGCTGTTTATATTGAAAATACCTTCATCCAAATAATCTTTATAGTCACTCATAATTTATCCTTTTATGTTTTGATAAATTTATTATAACTGATTTTATTTTTTAGGACTATATATTATTTTTGGATTTTTTTAAGAATTTTCAATCCCGCAATCGCGTTAGGAAAACCGACATAAGGCATTACTTGAATTATTGCCGCTGCAATAGTTTCTTCAGAATTTCCAACTTTTATATTGCCTTTGATATGACTTTCTAAAGTATCCATTTTGCCAATAGTGAGTAGAATACTGATTGTTATAAGTTCTCTTGTTTTTACATCAAGTCCTTCTCTTGTATAAAAATCGCCAAAACAGACCTCAGTAAGTAATCTTGCAACTTCATCTCCCATATCATCAGGCAAGTCTGAAAGTGCTTCTTTGATTTCATTTCCATATACCGGATTTTGAATTTCAAAACCTTTTTCAAATCGGTTTTCTTCGCTTACGGTTTTAGTTTCTTTGAGCGGTAATTGAATTCCGCGTTCTTTGAATACTTCATTCATAACGCCTATTGCATTTAAGGTTTTTGGAAATCCTATAAATGGAGCTTCCATGTAAATCGCTTCTCTCAATTCAATCGGACTTACTCCGACGTTAAGTGCCGCATTTATATGAGCTTTTAGTTGTGGGAGTGTCTGTTGTGCTGCGAGTGATGTAACTGTGAGCATTTCTCTTGTTTTGTTATCCAAATTCCCTATTGCAAAGACTTCTCCAAATATATATTTTTGAAGTATTGCCATAAATTCAGCATCACTTCCATCTTTTGGTAAAGCTTCACCGCCGAAAAGTTCATGATAATTCTTTTTACAAGTTTCTATTCTGTTCATATTTTTATCCTCATTTAGGGTATTTGCAAAAACACTGTTTTGCATAAAAAGCGTAAATGTCAGTGCAAATACAAAAAATATTTTACTTATATTGCTCATCGCTTACCGCCTCAAGCCAAGTTGTTTCATTGTTCGGAATATTCGGCTCAATCGAAATATGTGCAAACTCGCTATCAGGAGAAGCTCCATGCCAGTGTTCAACATTTGGCGGTATTTTTACGACATCACCTTTTTTCAAAATTTGGATATCTTTGCCTTTTTCTTGATATCTTCCTTCTCCTGCCGTTACAAGTAGGATTTGACCGCCTGAATGTTTATGCCAATTTGTTCTTGCACCTTTTTCAAAAGTTACGTTTCCGATAGATGAATTAAATACATCGTCTTTTGTAACTAACATATTCAAATGAGTTGTGCCTGTAAAAAATTTGTTATATGGGTTTATATCACCTTTTTCAAAAGGTTGATCCAATTCTTTTGCCATAGTTGAATATCCTCCTGCTATAAAAATCATTGCTAAAAATATCCCAAATAGAATTTTTTTCATTAATTATTCTCCTTTAAATAAGTAGTGAAAAATTGTTCTATTTTACCGAATGGAATTTTTTCTAAATTGTCATACAAATCAACGTGGTTTGCATCTTTGACAATCAAAAGTTCTTTATTATCACCTTTTAGTTTTTTGAAAGCATCTTCGCTGAAATATCTGCTGTGTGCTTTTTCGCCATGTACTATGAGCACAGGAGTTTTAATTTCATCACTGTATGCAAGAATAGGCAGATTAATTAAAGAGAGTGTAGAGGTCATATTCCAGTTGCCGTTTGAATTTATAGAACGTTCGTGAAATCCTCTCGAAGTTTTGTAATATCCGTAGTAATCCTTTACGAATTGCGGTTCATCGCCTTTTAATTTTTCAGGTAATCCCGGTGCTTTTGCATAATTTCCGTTTTTGAAATCTTCTGTACGTTGATTATTAAGCTGTTTCTTTAATTCATATCTGGCATTTTCATCCATTGAATCAAAGTAACCTCTTGCTGAAACTCTTGTCATATCATACATTGTAATTGTTGCAGTCGCTTTAATTCTTGTATCTATTGCAGCAGCATTCAATCCAAAGCCGCCAAATCCGCAAATACCTATTATACCTATTTTGTCAGGGTTAACATTTTTTTGATTACTTAAAAAATCCACAGCTGCGCTGAAATCTTCAGTATTTATATCAGGTGATGCTACATTTCTCGGTTCTCCTCCGCTTTCACCCGTATAAGACGGATCAAATGCCAGTGTTATAAAACCTTTTTCAGCTAAAGTTTGGGCATACAATCCTGAAGATTGTTCTTTAACAGCACCAAATGGGCCGCTTACTGCTATTGCAGGTAATTTCTCTGAAGATTTGTCTTTTGGAATATACATATCACCGACTAATGTTATTCCAAATCTGTTTTTGAAATTTACCTTCTTAATTACGACTTTATCACTTTTTGGGAATGTTTTGTCCCAATCATTAGTTTTTGCCATAGTCATAGATGCACCTCCGATAATAAATAACAATGCAATTATTACAGTTAATAAATTTTTCATAATCTATACTCCTAATCCCATTTCATAAGCTTTATTCAATGCAGGGTTGTTTTGAATATCCCCTACGGCTTCAGCTCCTGCGCCGAGTAATGTACCTTTAAGCTGAGCTTTTGCAAAGCAAGCTACCCAGCCCTGAATACCATTAATTGCAATGTCTGCAGCGTGAGAGCTTGTATCTGCTGCTGTTGCAAGAAAGTAAATATCCCTGAATTTGTAATCAGAAGCAAATAGAGGATTCCCTCTATCTAGTAATGTCTTTAGTTGTCCTGACATTTCATAGTAATAAATAGGACTTGCAAATGCAATTACATCGGCATTCTTCATCTTTTCAACAATTTCGTTTGAATCATCCTTTATCACACAAGTCTGAAGTTTCTGACATGCAAGACAGCCTTTGCAAAATTTGATATCCTTATCTTGCAGTGTTATAAATTCTACATTATTACCGTTTTGTTCCGCTCCTTTTGCAAATTCTTTTGCAAGAATTTCTGAATTACCGTTTTTTCTTAAGGTTGATGATATTACTAATACATTCTTACTCATATTACTCTCCTTTTATACAAGTTATTTCAGATTATGTATTTTTTTGTTTTAGTGAAAAAATTAAAAAATCAAGGCAGTCAATCTGTTTTTGAGCTGCGTGTAAATTGTTTAAAAGCTCTTTTTTATGGTTGGATAAAAGTTTTAAAATTCCTTTATAATTATCGCTATCATATAATTTGAAAAATTCTTCTATTGTAAGTGAATTGCATCCCGCATCTTCTAAATTTTGTGAAATAAGATTTTTATCCATATTATTATTATTTACTATGTTTCTTGAAATAGCAAATACTTATATTGTATCATTTGCAATGCTTGACAAGCATAACAAAAAATGTATTATAAAAGTATGGAAATAAGAGTTTTAAGATATTTTTTAACGGTTGCAAGAGAAGGTTCAATTACAGGAGCTGCAAATTATTTGCACCTGACACAGCCGACACTTTCAAGACAGCTGCAGGATTTAGAACGAGAATTGGGACAAAAACTTTTTATACGTACAAATCATAATGTTGTGCTTACTCCTGAGGGAATGATTTTAAGAAAGCGTGCAGAAGAAATTCTTGATATGGTCGAAAAAACCGAAAAAGAATTTAGTTCGATAAGTGAGAATATTTCCGGTGAAATTCATATAGGCAGCGGCGAAACTTATATTTTCAAATGTATAGCAGATGTAATTAATGAAATGCGGAATGATTTTCCTCAAATAATTTTTCACATATACAGCGGGAATTTAGAAGATGTTACTGAAAAATTGGATAAAGGGCTTTTGGATTTTGGTATAACTATGCAACCAAGTGATTTGTCAAAATATAACAGAATATCTTTGCCAGAAAAAGATCTTTGGGGTGTAGTGATGAGAAAAGACAGCCCGCTTGCTCAAAAAGATTTTATTTCATTTGAGGATTTAGAAAAAGTTCCTCTGATTTTATCTAAAAAAGCATTTAGGGAACCGATTTCAGATAGTGAATTTTATAAATGGTTTAATGAAAAAAAAGAAAAATTGAATATTGCAGCAACTCATAATTTATTTTTCAATGCTGCTTTAATGGTAGAAGAAGGAGTAGGATATTTATTGACATTAAATAATCTTGCCAATACTTCTAAAATCAGTAGTTTATGTTTTCGCCCATTAAGTCCAAAAATAGAGACAGGGTGGGATTTTATATGGAAAAAATATCAATTTTTCTCGCCTGCAGCAAAATTGTTTCTTCAAAAAATAGAAGAAAAATTCAAATAGTATAACGTTTTATATTTTACAAATTGCATTAGGTAC
>CALVAU010000148.1 GCA_944325615.1 Candidatus Gastranaerophilales bacterium
AAATTCATAAGCTCTGCAACTCAGGATGAAACTATTTTGAAAACAAATATAGAAGCTGTACATGAAATAGCACGTCAACTAAGACTTCGTAATATAGGCGGAATGATTATCATAGACTTTATTGATATGCTTTCACGCGCAGATAAACTTGCAATTATGGAAGAACTGGAAATTGCACTTGAACCAGATAAAGCTAAACCTCAAGTCGGTCAATTATCTGACTTGGGACTTGTTGAATTGACAAGACACAGACAAGGACAAAGCTTATCAGAAATATTCACTAAAAAATGTCCTCACTGCCAAGGTACTGGATATTTTATGAACGAATTTAACTTTGCAACTCCAACTGCAGAAGGTGAATACAGAGCTAAAGCTGCAAAATTAAAACTTCCAGTAAACAATTTCAAAAAGAATAATAATAACAACAATAATAAACCTAATAAAAATCAACAACCGCAACCTCAACAAACAGAACAGACCCAAGAATTGCAGCAACCTGTATCAATAGAAGTTGAAAATCCTGCTCAAACAGCTGTTCAAGAGGTTGAAAAACGAGAAAATAATAAAAAACAAAAAAACAAACGTAAGAAATTTGAACGTCAAGAACGTGAAATTAATAATGAAATTCAAGCTGAAATAAAATCAAATGAAGAAATTCAAACAGCTGAGACAATTATAAAACCGTTGGAAGAAATAAAACCTGTTATTGAAGAACAGCCAAAGTCGGAAGAACAACCGGTACTAGAAATTAAAGAAAACCAGCCGGAAAAGAAACAAAAAAACAGACGCAATAACAGAAGAAACAAAAAACAAGAGACTGAAACACAAGCTCAACCTCAAACTCAAACTGAGGCTGTAACCCAACAAGCTCCAGAAGTTACACCTGAAAAAGCTGAAGCTTCTGAACAACAGGAAGAATCTCCTAAAAAAACAAGACGACCAAACAGAGGTTCCTCTTCAAGAAAAGGTCGGGCTAAAAAAACAAGTGAGGAAAAAGTTGAAGTTAATGAATAAAAACTTTTTAAAAATATCAACATTAATCATTTTGTCAGCCGCAATAGTTATTATTGCGGCACAAAATGGTTTTTGCACTGAGGATTTGGCAAGTCATGTGCCTGATGTACAAAACACAGTCGCTGAAAGCAAAAGCGATACGATTATAAAATTTGTAATCGCAATGGTCGGAGTAATGCTTTCTTCTATTGTCATATATCTCGGACTCACTATTTATAACAAATTTTTCGTTGATAAAAGCCTTTTCCCAAATAACGGGCCGGATGATGTTTTAAACACTCCAAAATCCGTGGACGAAGCGGTTACCTTCTTTATCAAAAGGAACAAATTATGCTAAAACCTGCATTTGGAGCTATATCTATACTTCTTACCATTTTGATTATAGGTATTATTTTTATAATGACTGTCCCGCTTTTAAAATCAACAACGAATTCAGGACTAGGAGAATCTTCAATAAATCATCAAAACACAGAACAACAAGTTGATGAAATGGTTAAAGAAATAGAAAAAATGCATCAACAATCAATCGAATATTATAATCAACAAGATTAATAATATCTTTTAGAAGTTTTTAAATAATTTTCATAATGCTTTTCTACTTCATCAAATAAAGCTTTAGTTGTTTGTTCATCAACTTTTTCGACAACAGGTTTTCGATACCTTCGCAAATGAACATTCCCGTCTTTTTTCATATCATAATCATATTGACCTGAATATTTATCATTAATATCATCAATAGAAATTAATTCAATATTACCATTTCTATCCACATCAAAAGTTAAGACTGGACTTTGCATTGAAAAATAGCCGCCTTCATACTTTTTATGATGAAATATATGAAACAAATTTGAAGCTGTTGCTCCAAACAGCGCAGGATTTACATATACAGTCTTATCATTTTTGAGAACATCTATTAGATTTTCTATTGTTTTTTGAATTGAAGACTTTTCCTTAACTGTAATTTTTTTAACTTCATTTTCGCCTGAAGGCAAGTATATTTTTTGATTAGCCTTCAAACCATTCATTTTTTCAACAGTGTCCAAACCGTTTATTTTGGCAATTAAAAGCATATAATCCCTAATTTCACGATTTGATAAATTTTTATTATTGCCAAGCTGCTGTTTTGCAAGTCCCCAAAGAGATTCCCCTTGTTTCAGAGTATGTTCTTTTTTAGCCTTAACCTCAGGCAATTTTTCAAATACCTGATTGATTAAATTTTGCTCTGCTGATACTCCATTGATCATAGCAAATTCCCTATATTTAATTCCCCATAATTATATAAAGTTTTTTTACTATGAAAAATTGACTTTTATAAAGAATTGTTAACAAAGAACAGATTTTTTATCATCTTTTATATCTTGAGCTTCATGAATAATTTCGACCATTTCTTTTAAAACTTGGTTATAAGGAGTCGGAATATTATGTCTTTTACCCAACTTCACCATTGTACCTGCAAACATATCGACCTCGGTTTTTCTGCCGGCTTCGACATCTTGAAGCATAGAAGTCTTACCCTCAGGAATCATTGTATGCAGGTGTTCAAGAGTTCTTTCAATCATATCATCTGTATTTTTAACACCTTCAGCTTTTGCAACAGCCTGCACTTCTTTCATAATATTTACAGCAAAGTCCATAAACTTTTTATTTGCAAGCATCTCGCCAAAAGTCATTCTTAATATTGCGGTTGACTGATTTGCTGAAACATTTAGCATGTACTTGAGCCAAAGCGAGTATTTCATATCTATTGGAATTCGATAATTGATACCGGCTCTATCGAAAAACTCTTTTACTCGAGCGACATTTTCTGAGGTAATAGAATTTTCTCTATCCCCAAAAACAATAGTATTTACATCATCATGAATAATATTTCTGCCTTCTCTTATTGCACTATGTCCTATAAAATAAGATAGCAAAAGTCTTTCCCAACCGTAGTATTCAGCTAAAATTTCTTCACTTGTTACACCATTCAGCAAAGATAAAATTACCGTATCCTCTTTTACAAAATTTTTGATATTTTCTCTTGCTCCCAATAATCCGGAAAATTTTGTTGCAATTATTATCAAATCAGCTTTAAAATCTTTTGCATCCGGCAAAATATAGTTAAATTTCAATTCTTTACCGTTGAATATAATGGGGGATTTTGTATATTTTATAAGTCTTTCTTTATCTACAAGTACTCTCAAGTTGTCGCCGTCAAAAGATTGTATTTTATCTGCATAAATACTGCCGACAGCTCCTATTCCGCATATTAATATTTTCTCAATTCTATTTTCCATATTTTCATTTTATCACCTTATTACAAAATTTCTTATAATCTGAATATAAATTTAAAATAATTCTGATGGAATTACCCAAATGGGTAACAAAATATTTACATTTAAAGAATATGAGCAATTTAATAGTTAAAAAATTTTTATTAAATATATAGTTGTGTAGTAAAAAAGTGTGTAGAAATTAATGGGATTAGATATTAATACCGCATTATTATTAAGCGGATTAAATCAGAATATTAAAGTTGTACATCGTCCGAATACAACGCATTTCGGACAAACACTTGCGAATGACCGATTCGAAAGCCAAAATCCTGCAAAATATACAAACGAAATTGTATTAACAAAACTGATTAATGAAAACCCGAAAATTAAAAGTATTTTGAATGAGTACAATCTCCCTATAAATATAAACTATCAGGACCTTACCAAATTACTTGCAACTCATTGCAAAGATGTACAAAACATTTCAAAAGGAATAAGTGAAAATCTTCCGTTTTCACTTCAGTCAAAAGTTGATAAAAAAGCACTTGAACAAGCTTCTTACCTGCACGATATAGGAAAAGTTCTGATTCCTGCAGAAATTTTAAACAAAAACGGCAAACTAGATGAATATGAAACAGAAATTATGCATAGACACTCAGAGCTTGGCTATGAAATTTTGAAAAACACAAATCTCGATAAAAAAACAATTAACCTTATCAGAAATCATGATCAAAATGCGAAAAAAAGCGGCTATACTTTCGTAAACAAAGATTTTAATGCAGATTTGGATCTGCAAATATTGACAGTTGCCGATAAATATTCAGCATTAAGAGAAAAACGACCTTATAAAGAGCCTTATACACGGCAACAGGCTCTTATGATAATTTATAACGATGTAAAGGATGGAAAAATACATCCTTTTGTCTTTAAAGCATTAAACAATTATGTAAACAGTCTTAATACAGAAACATTGCAAAGGGCTTAGATTAATCCAAAAGGCCTTTGATTATCTTATAAATATCAGAAAGTTTTTCACTGTTATTATCAATTAAAGATAAAATTTCTTTTTTCATGTCTTGTGGCTCTAAAAAATGATAATCAAAATCAAAAAGTTGTTTAGGTGTAACCTCAAGAGTCTTACATAATTTATCCAAAGTCTCTGATGTAACAAAATTAGTACCGCATTCAATAAAAGAAAGCGAACGGCAATTTATATCAAGCATTTCTGCAAGTCTCTCCTGCGTCAGCCCTTTCAATTCACGATAATATTTTATTTTTTTGCCTAATTTCTTTTTTATTTCACTCATGATTCAACCTTAGGATAATTCTCTTTTAATTTAACGGAATATTAAACATATTTACAATTACATAATTGCATGTTTAAATTCATGTTGTTAATATTGGAGGATTTAGTTATGAAAAAAGGTTTTACAATGGCAGAAGTCTTAATTACATTAGGTATAATTGGGATTGTTGCCGCAATGACTTTGCCGACATTGATTAATAAGTGCGACCTCTACGTAAGACAACAGCAATTTAAAAAGGCTTACTCAATACTGTCAAATGCTCTGCAAAAAGCCGACTTTGAACTTGGCGGAGTTAAATGTTATTATTCTAAAATAACTGGAATTTCTAATGAAATCTCGGAATGTCAATTACTATATTCAACAATGGCAAATTATTTTAACAAAATAAAATTCTGTAATGGTAACGCTTTAGCTGACGGGTGTCTGCCCCCGAATTCATATAAATCTGCAGAAAATGTCTATGCTGAGAATAATCCAAATCTGGATCCTGATGAAGCTGAAGACTATTTTAATAGGAACTGCGGAGGATTTAATAAAAATTATATTGAAAATATATCAAAGGCTTATATTTTTAATGATGGACTAATAATGATTCCCTATGCAACAGGAACTCATCCTTTATTTGCATTTGACATAAACGGGCACAAAGGACCTAACAAATGGGGATATGATCTTTTTGTTTTTAATATAAGAAAAAATTCTAAAAATTCAGGATTATTATTATATCTTCCTGATGCAGGTGCATGTTCTCCAGTAGAAAAGGGCGGTTATTTAGCTAAAGATTTCTATAATCTTATGAATCGATAAATTTCTCATGTTTGTACTATAATATAATTGATGAATTTAGATAGTATAATTGACAGCTTTTTATCACCCATAGCCGACAAAATTTCAGGGATAATATTTTGCTCCATTAACATTAATGGAGTCGAAGTTCAATTGCTTGTTGCTCTATTAATGACAGCCGCACTGTATTTTACATTTAGAACTGGCTTTATCGGCATTTGGGGATTTAAGCACGCAATTAAGCTGATTACTAAAAACTATGAGCATAAAGACCTTGTCAAACGCAAGAAAAAAGGCGAAGTTTCATCATTTCAAGCTCTTACCGCAACAATTTCCGCTTCTGCAGGAATAGGTAATGTTGCAGGTTCTGCTGCTGCAGTATCAATAGGAGGTCCAGGCGTCATTTTTTGGATGATTATTGCCGGATTTTTCTCAATGGCACTAAAATTTGCGGAAGTTCTTTTGGGACTAAAATTCAGACAAATTCATCCTGACGGTACCGTAGATGGCGGACCAATGTATTACATTCAAAACGGACTTAAAAATCACAAAATATTCGGGAAAATAGCACCCTATCTATCTAAAATATACGCACTTTGCTGCATTTTTGCAATGATAGGCGGCTGGAATTTATTCCAAATAAATGCAATGACCACTCAAATCACTGAAGTTACAGGAGGAGATAAAAGCTTTTTTGCAAACCAAAGCTGGCTTTTAGGACTTATCGTTGCAATTATCACTTATTTTACGGTTATCGGCGGGATAAAAGCTATCGGGAAATTCACTTCAAAAGTTACACCTGTAATGTGCAGTCTTTATGTACTATCAGCTTTTGTAATTTGTATTTTTAATATACATCATCTGCCGCAAACGATTGTTTTGATTGTAAAAGAGGCTTTTAAACCGCAAGCGATTTCAGGCGGAATGTTTGCCTGCATGCTTTGGGGATTTAGAAGAGCAATGTTTGCAAACGAATCAGGACTTGGCACTGCACCTATTGCTTTTTCAGCAGTAAAAACAAACAAACCTGCAGCTCAAGCTTTTATCGCAATGCTTCAACCTTTTGTCGATACGGTAATTGTCGGTAGTGCAACAGCTTTTGTAATTGTTGTATCAGGAGTATATCTTAATAATACCGGACTTGCAGGAATTGAACTCACATCTAAAGCATTCGGATCAGTTTGTCCGTTTTTCCCGATACTTCTTACTTTTATGGCAAGCTGTTTTGTCTTATCCACAATGCTTTGCGGCTCATATTACGGAATTAAAAGCTGGAATTTCTTATTTGGAAATTCAAAAGCAACAACTAGAACTTTCCAAATCATATACTGTCTGTTTATTGTAATAGGCTCAGCAATGAACTTTAAAAGTATAATCAATCTTTCAGACGCTTTCACATTATTTTTAGCCGTTCCGAATTTAATTGCAGTTTTCATACTTTCGGAGGTTGTCATGAAGGATTTAAAACGATATTGTAAGAAATATAATGTAGGATTATTCAAAAATAACACATATAAACAAGGAGAGAGAAGAGATGAAAGAACAATGTCTGGAAATAGTGAGACAAAAATGCAGCGGATGTAAGGGCTGCGAATTAGCTAAAACACGCAACAAAGTTGTATTCGGTTCAGGAAACGCTGAAAAAGCAAAAATCGTATTTATCGGAGAAGCTCCGGGAGAAATGGAAGATGAAAGCGGCATGCCATTTGTTGGTCGTGCAGGTCAGCTTTTAGATGAATTTTTAGCTAATGCAGGTATTTCCAGAGATGAAGATATTTATATTACAAATACAGTTAAATGCAGACCTCCGGAAAATAGAGTTCCGACAGATGAAGAAAAAGCCTCTTGCCGTAAATTCTTGAATGCACAAATTGATGTAATCAAACCAAGAGCAATTATACTTTGCGGAGCTACTGCTCTAAAATCATTTGTAGAACTTGACAAAAAGACTACTATTTCCAAAATCAGAGGTCAATGGATGACAATTACGGTAGATGGTGTTGAATACCCAGCTATGACAATTTTCCATCCTTCTTACTTGTTAAGAAACCACTCACTTGCTGAAAACGCTCCAAGAACATTGATGGCAAGAGATTTAAGAGAAATCAAAAACACTTATTTAAATGACGTTCACAGATTTGACAACGTTGTTACTGGCGAAGTTGAAAATAAAGAATTTGCTTGTGTATAACATTTCAAATTTATACAATAAAAAAGCGGGCTTTTAGCTCGCTTTTTTAATTATTTATTATCATCTACAATTCCAGGCTCCAACTTAGATCCAGTGTACCATTCTCTAAAAATATACTGAACTTTTGGCAGACAATAAGCCAAAAGAAAACTGCTCAAGCCCACATTAGTTAAAATATTAATTGATTTAACCCTCTTAGCTTTCTTTGCAAATTTTTTAACATGGTCTAAAACAAATTTGTTATCAGCATTCTTGACAGTATCAGAAAGTGCTTTTTTAGAAAACTCTTCTATCGATTTTTTGAAATTTTTCAAATCCTCAATATCTACAAAAGCTCTTGGATCACGAATTCCATTTTGTTTAGCTTTCGGATTTTCATAAATCATTTTTACCTTTTCAAACTTTGAAAC
>CALVAU010000149.1 GCA_944325615.1 Candidatus Gastranaerophilales bacterium
TTTCACCAGCTGAAGAAAATGCCGGATTTGTATTCGATAACAAAATTGTCGGTGGTGCTATTCCGAAAGAATACATTGAACCTGCAAGAAAAGGTATGGAAGAAGCTCTTGAAGGCGGTATCTTAGCAGGATTCCCAATGATCGACGTTAAAGTTGAATTGTACGATGGATCTTACCACGAAGTTGACTCTTCAGAAATGGCGTTCAAAATTGCTGGTTCTATGGCAATTAAAGAAGGTTGCCGCAAAGCAAAACCATGTATTCTTGAACCAATGATGAAAGTTGAAATCGAAGTTCCAGAAGAAAATACTGGAGATATCATCGGTGATATTTCATCTCGCCGTGGTCGTGTTGAAGGTATGGAAATTATCGAAGGAACAGGAATTCAAAAAATCAATGCTATCGTACCTTTGGCAGAAATGTTCGGTTATGCAACTGATATCCGTTCAAAAACTCAAGGTCGTGGTACTTTCTCAATGGAATTCAAATGCTATGAACAAGTACCGGCTAACATTGAAAAAGAAATTATTGAAAAATCTGGAGTTTCTTCAAAAGATTAATTTCAATAATCAAAATAAATTAAAAGACCTTTTGAATTTTCAAAAGGTCTTTTTTTAAAAGTAATTTAAAATTATTTATTCTGTGACAGCCATAAGTTTACAAATAAATTCTTATCTCCAAATAATTTTTCATCTTTAAAGAATGTTAAATTTAATTTTTTTAGGGCTTTTTGTATCTTTTTATCTTGAGATTTATCAGCTAAGATTTCAACTTTGTCAGTGTAAAAATTTGCAGTTACTTGATTTTTTTTAACAATTTTTGAAAGATTATTGTATAAATAATCATTTTTTTTGTTGCTTCCAGCGTTTGGCACGACAAATTTCCCTGTAAAAACGGGATTAATATTCGGGGTTTTCATTCATTCTATCCTTTCATCTATTCTTAAACACTTTTATTTTATCATAAATAAATTTTCTAATAAATTTCTCAAAAAAAACATAAAAATTTTTAAAAATATTAAACCTTGAAAACGTGTCAAATCAACACTTTTAAACCTATTAGATCCGTAAATTTTTGTAAAAAATACGACAGATGTAATACTTAAGATTGAAGAAATTTTTAGAAAAAGTGGTATAATATAAATAGAAGAGAAGATAACTCCCAAAAAAATTAAATAAGCCAATAACATATTTTGTATACCAGCAAAATAGAAAGGCATATAGCGATGAGCAACCTACAATTTCACAACGATTTAGACCGATTGTTAGAAATTTTACCGGATCGGGTAAGAAGATTGATGACCTATGAGCAGATGGAAGATGTCATAGAGATAGTTTTGGACATCGGAAGGACACCAGAGATTAGGCATGCAACCGGTAAAATTGAATATATCGGAAATGATTTTGTAACAGATGAAGATATTTCATATATAACATCGCATATCCAAGAATTTACATCAGATAACCGTTCAGGAATCCCCGGAACACTCCACAGAATTAGTGCAATAAGGAATCGTCAAGGTAAAGTAATCGGACTTACTTGCAGAATTGGTAGGGTTGTTACGGGGACAATTGCTTGTATAAAAGATATTTGTATGATGAATAAAAGCATTCTTTTCTTAGGTCGTCCAGGGGTCGGAAAAACTACCAAGTTAAGAGAAATTTCACGACTTGTTGCTGACGAATTGGGAAAAAGAGTTGTTGTTGTTGATACATCAAATGAAATTGCAGGCGATGGTGATACCGCGCATCCTGCGATAGGTCATGCAAGACGTATGCAGGTAAGACAGCCTGAGTTTCAAAAGGATATAATGATTGAGGCGGTTGAAAATCACACACCGGAAGTTATCGTAGTCGATGAAATTGGTACTGAAGCAGAAGCACAAGCTGCCCGTACAATTGCAGAACGTGGTGTTATGTTGATTGCAACCGCTCACGGTAATTCTTTAGAAAGTTTGATTAAAAACCCGACTCTATCAGATTTAGTTGGTGGAATTCAATCTGTAACGTTAGGGGATGATGAAGCAAGAAGACGAGCTTCTCAAAAAACAGTTTTGGAAAGAGAAAAACAGCCGACTTTTGATATCGTAATAGAAATTTTGGATAGAAATACTCTTGCAGTTTATAAAGATACTGCAGAAGCTGTCGATTATATTCTTAGAGGCTGGCCAATTAGACCTGAAATTCGTAAAGTTGATAAAGTATATGATGCAGCTGAACAAAAAACAACACAAGAGACAGAGTTGCCTAAAAAAGAACATGATTCAATAAATGAATTAAAAGAAAATCTTGATAAATTTGAGCATAAAACTCATCAAGAACCTTCTGACAGTTTAAAGTTTAGTTTTTCAAGACAAAAATATGTAGATGAAGTAAAAAAAATCAAAAAAATATATTTGTATGCAGTTTCAAGAACTATTGTTGAAAAAGTAATAGAAAGACTTGACTTAAATGCCGAAATTACAAGGAACTTGGATGATGCAGATATTGTGATTGCTCACAAAAATTTTGCAAAAGGCGGAGCAAGAATTTTGAGTACTGCAAATGATTACAGGTTACAAGTTTTTTATATAAAAACTAATTCAATGGCTCAAATACAAAAAGTTTTGAAAGAGGCGCTGGATATAACAGAAACATCTGAAACTTTATTCGGATATTATGATGATGCAGAAAGAGCCTTGGATGAAGCAAAAGCTGCGATTAATAAAATTTTAGCAGGAGCAGCTCATGTAGAATTAGCTCCGCAAAATCAGCATATAAGAAAATTGCAACATGAATTAGTCGAACAGCACAATTTAGAAAGTAAATCTGTTGGAGAAGGTGCTGAAAGACATTTAAGAATTATTGGCGGAACCGATTATAATGAGAAAATCGGCTAAAATTTCAAATAAAATTTGCAAAAAAAATAAAAAACCTCTATAATAAAGAAAAATTCTGGAGGTTTATATGAATAAAATTGAAGTTTTCACATCATCCACATGTCCTTATTGTACGAAAGCAAAAAAACTTTTACAAATGCTCAATCTTGAATATATTGAACATAATGTTGATGATGATTTTGATGGAATGTGTGAGGAGCTATCAACTACTTATGGAAAACAAATTCAAACTGTTCCGCAGATAATAATTAATGGTCATTATGTTGGAGGCTATACTGATTTAGAAACTATTCATAAGAACGGAAAATTGAAAGAATTATTAAAATAAAAAAAGCGACTCTTTTAGAGTCGCTTTTTTATTTCGTTATTTTCCGCTTTTATTTGTTTTCAACAACAGCTTGAGCAGCTGCAAGTCTTGCTTGCGGAATTCTGAATGGTGAACAAGATACATAATCAAGTCCTATTTTGTGACAGAACTTAACTGAATCTGGGTCGCCGCCGTGTTCACCACAAACACCGCCTAAAAGATGCGGATTAACAGGTTTTCCTTTAGCCATTGACATAGCAACTAACTGACCAACACCTTTTTTGTCGATAGTTTCAAATGGGTTAGCCGGTAAGATTTTTTGTTCTACATAGCGTTTTAGGAATTTACCTTCAGCATCATCACGAGAATATCCGAATGTCATTTGAGTTAAGTCATTTGTACCAAATGAGAAGAATTCAGCGTATTCAGCGATTTCATCAGCTGTTAATGCTGCACGAGGAATTTCAATCATTGTACCGAATTTGTAATCAACTTTGATACCTTTTTCATTCATTACATCATCAGCAACTCGTACTAAAATTTCTTTAGCAACTTTTAATTCATTAACATGTCCGATCAATGGGATCATAACCCAAGGTTTAACGTTAACGCCTTCTTTTTTCAAATCACAAGCTGCTTCAAAAATTGCTCTTACTTGCATTTCGTTAATTTCAGGGTAAGTTAATCCCAAACGGCATCCGCGAAGTCCCATCATCGGGTTAGATTCAGAAAGTCCTTCTACGATGTGAAGAAGTTCTTCTTTTTCTTTGTAATCTTTGCCTAAAGCTTTTAAAGTTGCAACTTCAGCGATTAAATCTTCTTTGTTAGGTAAGAATTCGTGAAGTGGTGGATCTAAAAGTCTTATTGTCATTGGCTTTTCGCCCAATGCTTTAAACATTGCATAGAAGTCTGAATATTGCATTGGAAGAAGTTTTTCTAAAGCTTCTTTTCTTGCTTCAGGTGTACCAGCAATAATCATTTTTTGAACCCAAGGTAATCTGTCAGGATCCATGAACATATGCTCTGTTCTGCAAAGACCAACACCTTCAGCTCCGAATTTTAGAGCATTTTCGATGTCTTTTGGAGTATCAGCGTTTGCTTCAACTTTCATCTCTTTAATTTCATCAACCCAAGAGAAGAATTTATTCCAGTTGTCATCAATTTTTGCTTCTACAAGTTTAACAGCTCCAGCCATAACGATACCTTTGCCGCCATCAAGAGAGATGATATCATCTTTTTTATAAACAGTACCGTCGCAACCTGTTAATGTTCCGTTGTTAAGGTCGATTTTCAAATCTTCGCAACCTGAAACGCAAGGTTTTCCCATACCTTTAGCAACAACTGCTGCGTGAGAAGTTGCACCGCCTCTTAGTGTAAGAACACCTTGAGCAACTGCCATACCGTGAATATCGTCTGGACAAGTTTCTACACGTACCAAGATAACTTTTTCACCAGCTGCGCCACGTTCTGCTGCTTCTTCAGTATCGAATACGATTTTACCAACAGCTGCACCAGGAGATGCGTTTACACCTTGTGCAATTTTATGAGCTTCTTTCATTGCTTTTTCATCGAAGCAAGGAAGAAGAATTTGGTTTACTGAATATGGATCTACAAGTTGGATTGCTCTTTCTTTTGTAATTATGCCTTCTTCAAACATTTCAACGGCAATTCTTACAGCAGCAGCTGCAGTTCTTTTACCGTTACGAGTTTGTAAGATCCACAATTTACCTTTTTCAATTGTGAATTCCATATCTTGTACATCTTTATATCCGTTTTCAAGTTTTTTAGCGATGTCAACGTATTGTTTGTATAATTCAGGCATTTCAACTGACAATTCAGAAATGTCTTTAGGTGTTCTGATACCAGCTACAACGTCTTCACCTTGAGCGTTAGTCAAATATTCACCATAGAATTTGTTTTCACCTGTTGCAGGGTTTCTAGTGAATGATACACCTGTTGCACAGTCATCACCCATATTTCCGAATACCATTGTCTGAACGTTTACGGCAGTTCCGAAATTGTGATCAATTTTGTTCATATTTCTGTAAGCAACTGCACGAGGAATATTCCAAGAACGGAATACAGCTTCAATAGCTTCTTGAAGTTGAATATAAGGATCTTGTGGAAATTCTTTGCCTGTTACTTCTTTGATTATATTTTTATATACAGGTATTAATGATTTCCAGCCGTCAGCAGAAACTTTTGTATCTTCTTTAACGCCTTCACGTTCTTTAACTTTTTCTACTTCAGACTCAAAATATTTTTGTCTGTCCATATCCCAAGCTACAGAACCGAACATTGTCAAAAATCTGCGGTAGCTGTCATAGCAAAATCTTGGGTTATTAGTCAATTTAATCATTGCTTCAACAGTTTCGTCGTTCATACCCAAGTTGAGGATTGTCTCCATCATACCAGGCATTGAAAGTCTTGCGCCTGAACGTACAGAAACTAACAATGGGTTTGTTTTGTCGCCGAATTTTTTACCGGTTTGGTTTTCAACATCTTTCAATGCTGCTTTAACTTCATCCATCAAACCTTCAGGCATTTTATTGCCGTGGTTAATGTAATCCATACAAGTCTCAGTTGTAATTGTTAATCCTGGAGGTACAGGAAGTCCCAAATTTGTCATTTCTGCCAAATTCGCACCTTTGCCGCCCAGTAAGTTGCGCATATCCGCATTACCTTCTCTGAAAAGCCATACGCGTTTTTCGCTCATAATTTTCTTTCTCCTTAATGTTTAGGTATAATTATTAAAACAAATTTTCTCCATCGTATCATGAACATGAGGTTTAATGTAGTTGTACTTTTAAAAATGTAACATATTTTTCACCATATTTTTTTTGTTTTAAAATCTCATAATTTTTGAATTCAATATCTGTTACATGTTCAAGTATTACAATATTTTTAGCAAGTCCGAATACTGCTTCAAGACTTGCTTCATATATACCTGAAAAGTATGGCGGATCTATGTAAATTACGTCAAATTTTTCACTTGTTTTTTGAGAAAGTTTCAGGGCATCACCAATTTTTAGTTCAGGATGGAGTGGAAATTTTTTGAAATTAGTTTTAATAATTTGGGCTGCTTTTGAGTGCTTTTCAAATGCGACAGCTTTAGAAAAGCCTCTTGAAAGAGCTTCCAGTCCCATAATCCCAGATCCTGCGTACATATCAAGGAAAGATTTGTCTTCAAAATCAATCATAGCTTGCAGAGTGTTAAAAACACTCATTCTAACTTTTGATAGTGTCGGACGAGTGATTTTTTCATCCGGTGCCATGATTTTTTGACCTTTAAAAATTCCTGCTGTTATATTCATACGGGTATTCTACAACGAACAAACTTTGGTGTCTAATAAGACTTGAACAAAACCGCCGGAACCGGGAAGCTTGTTATCGCATCCTATTTATAAAACCGGCAAAAGGGAGCTTTATGAACGAAATTCGCAATAACAAAAC
>CALVAU010000150.1 GCA_944325615.1 Candidatus Gastranaerophilales bacterium
GCGCGAAGATATTGAAAATTACTGCAAGAAAAACTCTCTTACACCGAATAATGACAGCTCTAATAATAATGTCAAATACAAAAGAAATTTAATAAGAAAAGAAATCCTGCCTCAATTATGCAAAATAAATTCTGATACAATAAATGCGATTAATTCACTATCAGAAATCGCTCAAAACAATCAAATTATCATTGAGGAATACTTAAAAACGCTAAAAAATCCTTATAATACAAAGAATTTTATGGAATATTCAAAAGCAGTGAAATTGGAGCTTTTATATGATTTGTTCATAAAAAATAATATAGATTATGACAGGTACAAAATCACAAATGCACTTGAATTTATAAACGAAAATCAAAATTCAAAAAGCGGGAAAAAACTCTCCTTAAAGAATGATCTTTGGCTTTTTGTTAATAATAAAAAAATCGAATTGGTTACAGTAGCACCACTTTCAGATTTGTCTGTTGAAATAAAAGATTGCGGAGATTATACTTTTGAAAAATTTATATTTTCAATAAAAAACACAAACAAAATCCCGCAAACATACCCAAAAGACAGTGACGGAATTGCTTATGTCGATTTGAGCAAATATAAATCTTTAACACTAAGACACAGAAAAAATGGTGATTTAATTCAACCTCTAGGCTGTAAAGGTACACAAAAATTAAAAAAATACCTTAACGAGAAAAAAATCCCTCAACACGAAAAAGACAGCTTGATTTTTCTTGCAAGTGAAAACGAAATTTTATGGGCACCAACAATTGGAATAAGCGAAAAGATAAAAGTTGTCACAAGCCCTACACATGTGCTAAAATTAATAAATATGGAGAAATAAAAATGCAAATAAAAGAGAGTGATTTAAAAGTATTATTCAGCGAAGAAAAAATTCAAAAACGCATCAAAGAATTAGCTGAGGAAATGAACAAATTTTATAAAGGCGAAGAAGTTTATGCAGTATGCGTTCTAAAAGGTGCAGTTATGTTTGCAACGGATCTTGTAAAACACCTTAATATGCCTCTTAGAATGGAATTTATAAGACTTTCAAGCTACGGTTCTGCAACCGTATCAAGCGGTAAAGTTAACGCAGTTGATATAAAACTACCTGATTTAAACGATAAAAATGTCTTGATTATAGAAGATATCGTCGATAAAGGTCTTACAGCTAAGTTCCTGATGGATTTTATGGCTTGCAATTTCAGAACAAAATCAACTAAATTCTGCTCACTCTTAGATAAAAAATGTACAAGAATTGTAGATATAGAACCTGATTACTACGGATTTGATGTTGAAGATCAGTTCTTAATCGGCTACGGTCTTGATTTTGACGGATATTTTAGAAATTTAAGATACATTGGATATGCTGATAAATCATTGTTAGAATAGAGGTCTTTTTTGGAAAACGAATTTTCAAAACTTGAAATCTTTTTTAGCCAAAGCATAAAAACTTATAAGGATATTTTTAATGCTTTAAAATCAATATTCTATTTTGATAAAGGTTATGTATATTTTTTAATGCCGGAAAAGCTACGACTTGAGTATCCTTTAAACTGCAAAAATGCCCCAAAAGAAATCTTTTTTTCAGCAGAAGAAAAACAAGCATTATATAATCCTAAAATAAAGATTGATACAAAAATCTTTAACACTAAAGAGCAATATACTCTTGCTTCACACTTAAAAATCCAAAACACCGTATATGGAATTATTCTTATCTCATCAGAAACCCCCTATTCTAAGAAAGATGAGGATTTATTCAAGTTTTGCGGACTTATAATATCAAATATTATAAAGGATATAGAACTCACAGAAATTGTAAAATTTCAAACCGAAGCTCTTCAAAAAGGGCTAATAGAAAGTGATAAAACCTGTAAAATTATCAAAAAACAAAACAAAGCAATATTAGAAGCTGATAAAATAAAAAACAAATTTCTTTCAAACGTATCACATGAACTAAGAACACCTCTAAATTCAATAATCGGCTTTTCAGAACTTCTACAAAATCCAAAACTAGGTAACTTAAACAATGTACAAATTGAATACCTGAAAGATATCCAAACAGCAGGAATTCATTTACTTGGTATGATTAATGAAATTCTTGATATTTCAAAGATCGAATCCGGTTCAGTCAAATTGAATTTACAGACTTTTAGCTTGATTCGTTGTATTGAAGAAACTCTAAATATTCTAAAACCGATTTCTGATAAAAAATCCATAAAAATAAATTTGGTCTGCTCTACCCAATCTATTACCGCCGATTATCAGAAAATACAACAAATCTTATTTAACTTAATAAACAATGCCATAAAATTTTCAAACACGGATAGTGAAATTGATATTACAGTAAAATTTAAACGTAAATTTGTCGAAATTAGCATAAAAGATTACGGATGCGGTATTGATAAAAAACACCATAAAAAAATATTTAAAAAATTTGAGCAGATAAATGCAACAGAAAATTCAACAGGATTAGGACTTACTATTACAAAAGAACTTATTCTGCTACATAAAGGCAGAATAAATTTATATAGTACAGAAGGTCATGGAGCTGAATTTATTGTAACTTTACCAATATCAACTGTTTAGTGTGTTGCTTGATATATATAAATATGCTATATTGGTAAAGTAATTAAGAAGAGAGGAGTAACCTATGGCATCTATAAAAGACGCAATTGAGGAATCAACCAACGAACCTCAGGCCCTTACACAGTACATAATTTTCACATTACCTGTGTTTGGTGCAGTTTATTTTTTCACTAAAGGACAACAAAATACTTTTTGGTTCTATCTTTTAGCTTTTTTAAGCTTTATTATTATGCTTGGTACAATGGTAAGATGCGCAAACAATGTTATGAACTTCAGAGAAAAAATTATGCCGAGTATGAATCCTTTTATATTATTTTTTGATTCATTAAGAACAATTTTGGCGATTTTACCGGCTTTAGCACTTAATGGCGGTGCCGCATATTATTTGGTAACAAAAATCTATCCTATGATTTCAGTTACTTGGATCGCACAAGCTGCTACATATATAACTTATGCAGTATGCGGATCTATTGTACTTACTGTATTTATGCTATATGCAAAAAAATTCAGCATTAAAGATGCATTTGATTTTAAAGCAATTTCAGATTCTTGTATTGATGTACTTATACAAGTTATATGGTTGACAATTCAGCTTTTGGTAATTGATGGCGTAATCGCAGGAAGTATCACATACTTATGCTGGTTATTTATTGGTATAGATAACGTTGTTACATATTTTGTATGGTGTATGACTGCTGTATTCAATGCCGCATTAATAGGCAACTATCTTGGACAATTGAACTATGAAGCTTTACACCAAGCTGAAGCTAAAGCTCAAAAGAAAAAAGAAAAAGAAGAAATTAATGAACTTAGAAAATCTAACGGGAATCCGCCATCTCCCTCAACTTTTTAAGCTTATCACGAATTTCGGCTGCTCTTTCAAAATCTAAGATTTTAGCAGCTTTATGCATATCTTTTTCAAGCTTGTCGATTAATTTCGGCAAGTCTTTTTTATCTATACCTAAATCAACCATTTCTTCCGCTACAATATCTTCTAAATCACGATAACTTGCAACTAATGAAAGAAGATTATTTTCAATAGGTTTTTTTATAGTTTGCGGAACTATTCCATATTTTTTATTATGAGCCATCTGAATTTCACGACGACGGTTTGTCTCATCAATCGCTTTTTTCATACTGTCTGTTATCTTATCAGCGTACATAATAACTTCCCCACATGCATTACGGGCAGCACGACCAATAGTCTGTATCAGGCTCGTTTCACTTCGTAAAAAGCCTTCTTTATCTGCATCCATAATTGCTACAAGTGAAACTTCAGGTATATCCAAGCCTTCTCTTAAAAGATTGACACCAATTAAAACATCAAACTCACCAAGGCGTAAATCTCTTAATATCTCTACTCGCTCTAACGATTGAATTTCAGAATGAAGATACCTTACTCTTATACCCTCTTGGATAAAGAAATCAGTAAGATCCTCAGCCATGCGTTTGGTAAGAGTTGTGATAAGAACTCGTTCATCTTTTTCAGTACGTTTCTTAATTTCATTTTTTAAATCATTTATCTGCGTATCAATAGGTCTGACTGAAATTTTCGGATCAACCAATCCTGTTGGTCTGATTATCTGCTCTACAAGCTGTGCAGAAGTTTTTCTTTCGAATTCCCCGGGCGTTGCAGATATATAGATTTTTTGATGAACTCTTGAGAAAAACTCATCATTTGTCAAAGGCCTGTTATCTTTCGCACAAGGGAGTCTAAAACCGTATTCAATCAAAGTATCTTTTCTTGCCGCATCCCCATGAGACATACCTTTTAGTTGGGGAAGAGTAACATGGGATTCATCAATTACTGTTAGAAAATCACCTTGAAAATAATCAAGCAGAGTAGCAGGAGGACTTCCAGGCGGTCTGCGTTCAATAATTCTTGAATAGTTTTCAATACCAGAACAATAGCCCATTTCCTTAATCATTTCGATATCATACTTTACTCTTTGAGAAAGTCTTTGAGCTTCTACAAGCTTATTTTGAGCTTCAAGTTCTTTTAATCTTACAGCAAGCTCTTGTCTTATCAAATCAAGAGTTTCATCTGTATTTTCATCATAAGAAAGATAATGCACTGCAGGATAGATAACAACAGAATTTGGAGTTTCCAAAATTTCGCCGGAAACATTATCTATTCTGACTATTTTCTCAATTTCATCACCAAAGAAGTATATTCTTGTAATAATTTTTTCATAAGAAGGCATAATTTCTACAATATCGCCTCTCGCTCTAAATGTTGATCTTTCCAATACCAAATCATTACGTTTATATTGAACACTGACAAGATGCCTTAATAAATCATCCCTTTCTACTTGATCGCCTACTTTTAATTCAACAGAACCTCTGAAATAATTTTCAGGCAAGCCTAAACCATATATACAGCTGACTGAAGCAACTATAATCACATCATTTCGTTCATATAAACTTCTTGTAGAATTATGACGAAGTCTATCGATTTCATCATTAATAGAAGCAGATTTTTCAATATAAGTATCAGTTCTCGGTATATAAGCTTCAGGCTGGTAATAGTCGTAATAACTGATAAAATACTCAACCGCATTATCAGGAAATAGTTCTTTAAATTCATTATATAACTGAGCGGCAAGGGTTTTATTATGCGCTATTATAAGGGTAGGCTTTTGTACTTTTTCTATTACGTTTGCTATTGTAAAAGTCTTACCTGACCCTGTAATCCCCAAAAGTGTTTGGGAATCGTCTCCTTCTAAAATACCTTTAGTCAAAGCCTCAATTGCTTTTGGCTGGTCCCCAGCTGGAGAATATTTTGAATTAATCTTAAACTTTCTCATTTCCATAACAAAATTTTATATCAAATATATAGGATTTACATAGCAAAAAAGATTATTTATGAGTATTGTATAATATACAATACTCAAATAAGAAAAAACGAAAATATCATGCCAGTAAAATTAGATCCGGTCGTAAGCAAACAAATTGAGACCAAACCTATAAAACACGAAGAAAAAAAATATAAAGATCCTCTTAACAGTTGGGGGATCAGGGTTTTGATGTACTCAAGTGAAGTTGGGGCAACAGTTAACGAAATAGCACCAAATTTGACATTTGCTCTTTGGGTTCCTGCTTTTATGTATTTAGGCGCAGATATTTATGATAAATACAAAAATGATAAAAATAAATTTTCACCAAGCAGCAAAAGAGGTATGAAAGAAGTAATAAGACAAGCCTTAACATTTTTCATACTCCCTTCTGCAGCAACAATTCTCGGTCAAAAACTTACCTCTCCAGTCGGCAAACTAATAAGCGATAAGCTCTCAATTAATGCAAAAGACGGCGTATATCGTCACTCAAAGAATGTAATTGAACAAAGTCTGCCCAAGCATTTTAAGAATAAAGAAAAATTCACTGAACTTGTAAAAACATCTCTTGATAACAGGGTAAGAGCACTTTTAAATACCAAAGAAACCGATAATATCGTAAGAAAAGTTTACAGGTATTTCACAGGCTACTTTGCACTTGCAGACACTAACACAGATAAATTACATGCTTTTGCTCAAAAAAATGCAGAAAAAATATTTGATTTAAAAGAAAAACTCCAAAATAATATATATGACAAAGATATTCCCAAAAGAGTTTATAAAAAATATAACGAAATTTTACCGACAATGAAAAAACTCTATGGCAAAGATTACACTGATAATGCACTTAAGACAGCGTTAAAGGAATACCAGAACTACTTAATCGTTAAAAATAAAATTTTAAAAACAATAGGCGGTGTTATATCTTGTCTTCTATTTACTCAACCTATAAGCTATCTAGTCAACACAATTCTTATGCCAAAATACATAACTCCGGGAGTAGAAATAATAAGTGCAAAATTTAAAGAAAGTAACTTAATTAGACAACACGTGGAAAAAGTTGATAAAAGCAGAAAAAAAGAAATGCAATCTAAATGTCTTTTAAACGTGAACGAAACCCCTTGCGAGGAGAATCTGACTCATAAGAAAGGTCCTCGTTATTCAAAATTTCTTCCGAAAGATCCAGAACGTACGTTCCATCAACAAGTTTCACAACTTCATTCAAAATCAAAGAAGAAGTCTTAGATGAAGTAATTTCCATAATTGAAGATATCCTAAAAGGATTATCTAAATATATTACATAATCATAAACTGAAGATATTTTGAGTTTAGCTTGCTTTTCAGTAGATTTTAAAGCTACCATACCCAAATTTATAAGCTTGTTTGTTACATCAGAAATTGATTCAGCCTTTACTTTCGTTATTAATCCATGATTTGTATCATCTATATTCAAATAATATGACATGAACTTTTTATAATCAGAAACTTGGCATACGTCATAATCAGAATGCAAATCAGATATAACTGATAATAAATATTCATAATCAAATTCATCAATTGATGCAACAGAAAAAGCATTGATATTATCCATATTAGGCTTATAGAACCCAGAATCTTCAATATAATTAATTCGTTTTGATTTATCAATTGAATTCATTATTACTTGAATAAATTCATTGATATCGTTATCAGATGAGCCGGACAATAAAATATTTTTTCTTTCTGAAATTAAATATTTCAAAAAATTTTTAAGTTCATTTGGCAATTTGCCGCTTTGAGCCAAATCTGAAATAGTATCATATACATCTTTAATTTTTCTTATTACTAAAAGACAATCTGATATAGGAGGCCTGACTATTGTAATACTCAAATTATCTTGTCTTACCCTTATTATAGAATCATTATTATCAAAACGTGAAAGAATATTTTTAAATTGGATGCCGCTAAGAACTAAATCCGTTTTTTCAGAAACTCCATTAACTTCAATATATACAGATCCTAAAGAATTTACAGAAATACCATCAACTTCATCTTTAGCTATTAATTTATCAAGTATACCAAATCCACTGTGAGATTTCAAAAAGTTCTCAGCTATAGCTTTTTTTTCGCTTTCTGATAAATTCAAATCTTCAAATTCGCTATTAAGCTTACTGTCAAGAAAATTCAAAATCAGCTCAAACTGTTTTGAATAATCATAATCATACCAGACTGGAATAGTTGCAATTTTTTGAGATAAAGCCTCTGTAATGTAATCAGCAAAAGACGTCTCCTCAACAATTGTAGGAGTATTTTCATAAGAAATATTTTTTAACCTGTCTTTTAGTGCCATTTAGCCTCGCAAAATTTTATCGATCACATCCGTTTGGGATTCAGAATACTTTTTTATAAGTTTTTTTCTATATACCATATCAGAAACTGACATAGCTAATTCTTTATAACTTAGAGCTACATTGGATTCAGGATTTATTTCTGCAACTGAAACACCTTTATTTATAGCTGACATTAATGTAAAGTAATTATTAGGAATCTTCCAATAGACATTCTTTTCCAAAACTTTTTCTACATCTTCTATCTTAATTTCATCATTTTCCATATAGCGGTTAATTATTATTTGCGTCTTTTCACTGTCATAACCCAACTTGTCAAACAAATCCAAAATTCGTTGACAATTTCTTAAGGCAGGAAGATTAACTATAGTTACAAGGAAAATCAAATCAGAATTGTCTAATGCTGTTACAGTTTTACCATCAAATGTTGAATCTGTATCTACTACAATATATGAAAAAGTTTCTTTTAACTTTTCTAAAAGCGTTGAAATTTGTTTTTTAGAAATATTCTCAGCTTGCTTAAAATAAGGAGGATCCGCAAGCACATATAAACTTGTATCTTTGTATCTTTCTACTGTATTTAGAATAAAATCGCTGTTTATCTTATCCAAATTTTGAAGCATATAAGATATATTAAAAGAAGGTTTCAAATCCAAAAAAGAGGTAATATCACCCAATTGAAAATTTAAATCGACAAGTGCTACATTTTCTTTTGTGATTTTAGCAAGTTCTAGAGCCAAATTCGAAGCAATAGATGTCTTACCAATACCACCTTTATTTGAAAAAACAGTTATTAATCTTGACTTACCTGAACTTGCAGAATTATCAGTTAATTGATTATAAATTCTATCTATACAATCCTTAAATTCACTTTTAATAACAGGTGAAGCTAAAAATTCTTTTGCACCAGCTCTCATAACTTTTATAATTAAATCAACTGAAGGATTGTCTGAAATAGCGACTATTTTACAATTCGGAGCAGCTAAAGCAATATCAGATATTAAATCTTTATACTTGAAAAAATCCTTAGATACATCAATAATTAAAAGAGATTTTGGCAAACTAGAAAGAGTATTGTAAACTTCAGATAAATCTGACAACTCATCAAGACACTGAAAAGAATCATTCTCAGACAAATAACGCACTAACAGCTTACGCGTTTTTTCAGAATCAGATAAAATAACTGTTGAAAATTTTTCACTCATATAAAGCCATATCCCTACGCTAAAATATTAGCATGATTCATATAGAGGGGCAAGAAATTTACAAACAAAAGAGCCTATATTAAAATATAGGCTCTCAATCATCACCAAATCTCCTATGAGAAAGCTTTGAAGCTTCTTTCGACGTTTTTCTCAATAACGCTTTTGATACTGTCATATTCAGTTTGTAATGCGTTATGTTCAGTATCTAATTTCTTTAACTGAGTTTCATATTCTTTATCTTTTGCT
>CALVAU010000151.1 GCA_944325615.1 Candidatus Gastranaerophilales bacterium
GAAGCAAAACGTTTAATTCAAGGCGGCGGAGTAAAAATTGACGGTGAAAAAATTGCCGATATGATGTATTCCGTACAATTTGATGAAAGTGTAATATTGCAGGCAGGAAAACGTAAGTTTGCAAAACTTGTAAAATAACAGCAAGTTAGACTTTCGCAAAAAACGATTGGAGAAAAATGTTTAGTGTAATTAAACGCGGAATAATTAAGGTAAAAGAAGATATAAAAGTTATTTACGACAAAGATCCTGCCGCAAACAATCTTTTAGAAGTCATTTTGTGCTACCCTGGACTTCATGCACTGATTGCATACAGATTTGCTCACAGGTTGTACAAATGGCATATTCCGCTGATACCGAGAATAATTTCATACATTACAAGAATAATTACAGGCATTGAAATTCACCCTGCAGCGAGAATCGGCAGAAGATTTTTCATCGACCACGGCGAAGGCGTCGTAATCGGAGCAACTACAATAATCGGTGATGATGTGTTGATTTATCAGCAGGTAACCTTAGGCGGAACAGGCAAAGAACAAGGCAAACGCCACCCGACTTTAGGCAATAACGTAATTGTAGGAGCGGGAGCAAAAGTTTTAGGCAATATTACTCTTGGAGATTACGTGAGAGTTGGAGCAGGCTCTGTTGTAGTAGAAGATGTACCAGAATATTCAACAGTAGTCGGAGTCCCAGGTAGAATTGTACATAGAAAAATTAAAGATAAAAATGGAGTTTTATTGCACAACCGAATTCCGGATCCAGTCAAATGCGAATTGAACAGACTCAAATATGAGGTTCTGGAGTTGAAAGAAAAGTTAGAAAAAATTGAAAATAAATAGAAAGGGGTATAATTATGTATCACGTTTACACAGAAAAAAATTACTCAGAAATCACAAGAACATTAATCGGTGACTATAAAGATTATGATGAAGCAATGGATGCAGCAGAAAAAGCAATTGAAGGCAAACCGGAACTTAATTACATAGTTGAGGAAACAGACGGACACTTCAACAGCTACGGAGAGCTTGTCGCAGAAGTTGTTGCAAAATCATAATTATTCTTCTAAAACATTTATTTAATATCTAAGGGCTTGTCATCTGGTGAAAAGAATTGATGTGTGTGAGTTACTTCATTATAAGATTCAAGATATGTTATTGTCTTGCCTTCATTATCATAGTAGGTCGTAATATTCATTTTTTCATCAGGATATTCTACAGAAGAAGAACTAAGAGTTCCATCTTTTCTGTAATTTGTACCGTTTATAAAATCTCCGGTTACAGGATTATAATTATCGATAAACTTTATTGTTTTGCCGTCTTCGTAATACCAGGTAAGCTTTGTACGTTGTCCATTTTCAGAATTGAATTCTTCAATAAAGTCAAAGCCGCCCAATAATACATTATAAGATATATCTTTAATACGATTTCCGGTTATTCTGTCATATTTCGTTTCTGATAAAATTGTTTTACCGTCTTTATAGTAAAGTGTATGTTTTATAAGATTGCCCGTTTTTGGATCAAAATCGTCTATATGATGTATATTGGTACTGCCGTTTTTGTAAACGGTTTTTCGTTTAAGGTTCCCGGTTTGAAAATCATATTCTTTTATTGATACTTCGTTATTTGCAAGAGATCTTGCATTACGTGAAAACGCTTTTATAAAATCAATAGTTTTCTGACTCGGCCCGCTGCTTATAGATTCATTTTTGTCGTAATTTGATTTTTTATCTCCGTTGAAATTTGGCTGTTTAGAAATTGAATAATTATATTTTGGTGTAATAGGGCTGATTCTCATACACAATAACCTTTCTGATTTCTTAATCCGTTATGTTCAATATTAAAACTGAAATACATTTTTTTTGCATTTTATCAAAACATATCATCCTTTAATTTTACATTATGTAACAAACATTTGTGCTAAAATTCAGATTAAATAAATAGGAGAATAATATGAAAGCTGTTGTATTTGATGAAGGATTGAAATTAGTAAATGATTATGAAAAACCGGTACCGAAAAAAGGCGAGGCACTGATAAAAGTGACGTTAGCTGGAATATGCAACACAGATTATGAAATCACAAAAGGCTATATGGGATATAAAGGAATTCTCGGGCACGAAGCCGTCGGAGTTGTGGTTGATGTGAACGGAGAGGATAAATCTTTAATCGGCAAAAGAGTTGTATCTGAAATCAGCTACGGCTGCAAAGAACCTGATTGTCCGTATTGTGCCGAAAAACTTTACCGCCACTGCCCGAACCGCCATACACTAGGAATCTGGAGAAAAGACGGATGTTTCGCTGAATATTTTACAATGCCGACAGAGGTTCTTTTTGAAGTTCCTGATAACGTACCTGATGAGCAGGCTGTATTTGTAGAACCGCTTGCAGCAGCTTGCGAAATTACTGAACAATTGCATATAAAACCTTTTGAAAAAGTAATCGTGCTAGGAGACGGCAAACTCGGACTTATCACTGC
The DNA here is from genome assembly GCA_944325615.1 of Candidatus Gastranaerophilales bacterium. Lineage (GTDB taxonomy): Bacteria > Cyanobacteriota > Vampirovibrionia > Gastranaerophilales > Gastranaerophilaceae > Scatenecus. The sequence goes on from CALVAU010000151.1 coordinate 2,471, forward strand.
ATTAACACTTAACGCACAAAATATAGACGTAACTTTAATCGGAAAACATCAAAACAAACTCAATATCGCAAAAGCACAGGGGGTTGAAACAAAACTTTTGAATGATTTAAAAGTTGAAAAAATATATGATGTTGTCGTTGAAGCAACAGGTTCAATTTCAGGATTTGAAACTGCGCTTGCGCTCACAAAACCCCGCGGAACTTTAGTTTTAAAGAGTACAGTCGCCGCCTCAAAAGAGTTTAATCTTGCGCCGGTTGTAATTGATGAAATTACTGTTCTCGGCTCCCGCTGCGGTCAGTTCGGGCCTGCTTTAAGATTGTTAAAATCACAAAAAATTGATTTTACTCCTCTTATTTCCGCCAGATACAAAGCAGATGATGCAATCAAGGCGTTTGAAAAAAATAAAGAAAAAGAAACCCTTAAAGTTTTGTTGGAATTTTAACTATTTTAGGATAATATAAAATTATGGCTTACGAAGGAAAGAAAACAGTAAAACTGCTGGATAAATACATTTTAAGACAAGTTATTGAGATGTTTTTGATGGGTGTGTGTGTATTTACATCAATTATCTTTGCATCAGATACATTCATCACTCTTATCAAGCAGATTTCACATTTCGGAATTCCTTTCAAAGTTGCCTTGATGATGATTATCCTAAACCTTCCGCAAGTAATTGTAATGACAATTCCGATGGGGGTTTTGCTTGCAACTGTAATGACTTTGAACGGATTGAGTCTTAAATCAGAAATCACAGTAATGCGAGCTTGCGGAATCGGATTGAACCGTATTGCAAAACCTATTTTTATTTTTGCGATTGTAATGTCATTATTCAGCTTTTTCATCAACGAAACAATTGTTCCGATAATGACTAAACAGTCAAAAGACTTGGCTCTTTGGGCTTTCGGACAAAAAAATATTCCTGACGGCAAACAGAACTTTGTCTTTAAAGAATTGAGCAAAGAAGGAACTCTAAAACGTTTATTTTATGTTGGCTATTGCGAAGACAGAATTTTGCATAACATAACACTTCTTGACACATCAAAAGAAGGAACTATACAAATTTTACAAGCGGATGAAGGTAAAACGAGTCCTGAAGGATGGAATTTTCAAAAAGGCGCAGTCTATACAGTAGGCGACAGCGGAAAAGTTTTGAATACAGCTTTGTTTGAAGAATCAACGCTCAGATTTGGAATGGATTTGTCAAAAGAGTTGAATAAAAACGTAGCTAAAGAAATGAACTTTTCTCAATTGATAAAATACCTCTCAAGCGGCACAGGAAGTCTTGATGAAAAGCAAAAAAACATTCTAGTAATTGAACTCTATGACAAACTTGCACTTCCATTGACAACAATTGCACTTGTATTAATCGGTGTACCTCTTGCGATCACACCGCCGAGAGTAAGGTATAACAGAGGATTTTTATTCAGTATCCTGATTATTTTTGCATACTACTTGATAAGAGCATTATCAATTTCGTTTGGCGAAGCAGGTTCAATCGCACCATTCTTAGCCGCTTGGATGCCAAATATTGTATTGACAATTGCAGGTCTTGCTCTATATTACAAAAAAGTTTACACTATTGAATAACTTAGCAAAAAAAATCTTTTTTGATTTTTAGGAAAAACAAATATGAACGAAAATTTTTTTCAAGGAAATTATAAAAGACTAAACGATTATGACTTGAACATCCTGAATGACAAAACTCTGAAAGAAACGGATGATGAGTCATTACGTCTTGAAATTTTAATCCATGAAAAAGAAGAAGCTCTTGAAAAAATAAATGAAAAAATCAAAGGAAGAGAACTTTTAGGCAAACTGCTTGATGTTATGGAATTGAAACTGCAAGCAAAGCAGATAGAAAATGAACTTAAAGAATTGAAAGAAGAGTTTGCCAAAAACAATTTTAAAATGCGCCTAAAAACGCAAAAAAAATCAAAAGCAAAAAAACGCATCCCGATTTTAATAAGAATCCAGAGGTTTATTTCAAGGAAGATTTTTGCAAAAATTTCAAAAAAATTCAGATCGATAGCTGATTTAGGCGACTCTTTAGATACTCTTGAGAGCATAAACGAAAATGTAGATGAACTGATTGCAATGAAAGTACCCTATGGCGAGACAAAAGCTAACTACGAAAAATTAACAGCTTATCTTTATCGTGCAAACAGAATTCATTCTGAAATTGCAAAAAAAATGAATAAAGTTCAAAAATTCAAATAACTTGGAAAAACTTGATTAACCCTATTTTTGTAGTAAAATATCAGTGTGTAAGAGTACAATTTTAAACAAAAAGGAAGAGAATATGAAAACACTTTCACCGTTACAAATTGAAAGATTGAAGTATCAACCAAAACTTCCTGCTTG
>CALVAU010000152.1 GCA_944325615.1 Candidatus Gastranaerophilales bacterium
TCAAAACTTCATACATACGCAAACAACTGCAAATGCCCCTAAAAAAAAGGAAGCACCACATTTTGACATACATCATGAACTTAAAAATAGAAATTTTATAAAACCACTAAAAGGTGAAGGACACCTAATAAAAGGAAATATACTTGATATTCCAAGTAACATGGTACATGGAATAGCTTATGATTTTAAAGCTTTAAAACATGCTGTAAAAGGAGAAGCAAACGACCACCAGCTCGGAAAACTTAATGATTTGGGTATGAAGCTGGGCGGGCTTGCTATCGCTAGTTATCTATTTACAAAAAGACAAGCTCCTTCGACAAAAGCAATGGAATTTGTTGGATTAGGTTCATTCTTTGCTTCAATGGCACTTTGGCCAAAACTTGCAATACAATTACCTGCGCGTCTGTTGTATGGATTTAATGTACAACAGCAATACGAAGACAGCATGGGACGCAAAAAACCTTTTTTCCAAGATCCTCAATTCTTACCTTGGGATTTATATTCAGATGAAGAAATAAATAAAATCGGCGACTATATGGGAGTGCCAAGAAATATTCAAAACAGAAGAGATTTTATTCAAGAAAAAATGAAAAAAATTGCAATCCAAAGTAATACATTATGGATGCTTACAGCTGGATTTGCAACTCCTGTAATGAGCGCACTTATTTGTAATCAGCTCGAAAAACCCGTAGCTAGTATTCTTTCACCAATCAGAAACTATAATAACAATAAAATTCTAAGCAATTTTAACTCCGCAGTACCAAACGATAAAACTATAATAAAACGCGTTAATGATATCCTATCTATCAACCAAAACAAACCACTAACAAAAGAATTAATGTCTGAAATTTCAAAAGCAATGACTAAAGATTTTATATCCGTATATGTAACAGATGCTATTGAAAAAGACTTTAAAAAACTTTTTGTAACAGGGAATTACACAATAAGTAACAAATCTATTGCTACAATAATAAAAGAATCTTATAAAGCACTTGGTGGGGATATACCTCAAGAAATACTTGAAAAAATACTACCTACACAAGAAGAACTTACAAAATATTTTGACTATGAAAAAGGATACTTCCAAAACGAACAAACTCCTAATCAAATTAACAAAATTTTCAGAGAATACATTAAAGATTTCAAGAAAAAACTAACTGAATATAATAAAAATAATCCTGATCAAAAACTGACATCAGAACAAATGGAAGCTATTAAATCTAGAATTATGTATGCTCCGGATGAGTCAAATCCAATACTTAAAGGTTTAAAAACTGAACCTTATGCTGTTTTGAATACAAATAATCAAAAAATAATCAAATCAGTTACTTCAGCTTTAAATACTCTAAATAACAAGTTAAAAGCAGTTGATAAATTTGTATTGCACCAATTCGGGAATATTCAAGAATCTTCAATAGCAGATTTCTGGAACAATACAACACGAGTATTCATAAAATGCCTTAATTTGACACCGGAACAAATTAATTTAATCAAACAAGATCGTATGCAGGTTGCTGAAGTTATCAGAAAAGCTTATGATAAAATAGCTTCAGATAGAAAACACTACAATCAAGTAGTAACAGACCTTGCAAAACAAATTTCAAAAATAAATAATGCTATCAAAAAAATTGATACTAACGACAATGTATTAAAATATACAGAACAAACGAATTTTGACAAACGAATGGATACTATATTCCAAGAATTTATAGACGAACTCTCCAAAGATTTAAACTTACCAGATGGAGATATGAAAAACATTATAAGCGAATTAACTGCTTCAAATAACGGCTATAATTTCCCATATAGCAACAATGGTAGTTATAAAGAAATATATAAATCAATGGTTAAAAACAGATTACTCGGAGTTAAGAGCTCATTATACAGAATCCTTAACTCACTTGATTTATACAGACGTATAGCTACCGGTACACTGGATGAAAAAACTTTATTCGATAAAGTACCAAGAGAAGTTAGAGAAGACATTATTGAATTGTCAAAGAGCCTTGGTATAAATGCTCACAGCAGTGACTTCTATACAAAATTCTATAAACAAAGAAATCCAAATCCTGACTTCAATGATATGAGTAATATAAGAGTCAGAAACGGAAAAGTAATTTATAAATACCATGAAGGACTACATACACCTAATAAAGTTGACATACCTCACGATCCGACATTATTTATAAAATCAATGCTTTTACAATACAATATGCCAATTAGCAAAGAAACTGATGAAATTTTAAAACCTTTTGCAGATGTTGCTGAAGAATTTAATTCATATAGACAAATTATATTTGATAAAGTCGGCAATCTTGAATATATAGAAAAGAAACATCACAAAGTTGGAACGAAATGTGATTTAAACAGCAAAGCAATCTTTAATCTGATAGGCGCATCAACAGATGAAATCGTTCACAACTATTGTAAACAAGCATACAACACAAGAAAATGGCTTAATATGTTCGGCAAAGCCGGCGCTACATTACTTGGAGTAACCTTATTTGCTCAATTATTCTTTGGCAAAATGAAGACACCAAAACCTATTCCACAAACAACAGAAACAAAAAAAGGATAATAAAATGATCAGTGCTACTAATTTTTTAACCGAAAAATTAAATACCTTCAAACAGAATGTTTCACAAAATGAAGTTTCTGTTAAGGCTGAACCACAAACCCAGCCAAAAAATTCTGGTTTAATTTCTTCATATTTGGAAAACCTTGCAAGAATTAACGCTCCTATTTTAGAAAAATCAGAAAAAACGACTGCAATAGAAACAAAACAAAATATTGAAAATTCAAAATATCATAATGAATTACGAAAAATGTTCAATAATAATGAAGCTAAAATCCTTGCAATAGTTCCAAGAACATTTAATGCAAAAGATATAAACGGTAATGAATATATTGACGGAAACGAAACTCCAGGTACATTTAAAAATGCAATAGAACGTCTTGATGAAATCCAAGCAGAAGGATTTAATACATTCCATATCCTGCCAATCAATACTCCGGGGAAAAAGAAAGCAATGGGTACAGCAGGATCAGTTTATTCACCTAAAGACCTTTTAGAAATAGATCCGATTTTGCTTGATCCAAATGATAAAAGATCACCAATTGAACAGTTTAAAGAATTTACAGATGAATGCCACAAAAGAGGAATTCGAGTAATGCTTGATTTGCCAAGCTGCGCTTCTTATGAAATGTTCTTGGAGAAACCTGAATTAATGGCAAAAGAAAGAGACGGTCTTGCAAAAACTCCGCAAGGTTGGAATGATATCAGAATGTTTCAACCTTGGGAAGATGAAGGTAAAAGAACATTAAATCCAAAACTTCTGGAATTGCATAAACAATTTATTGATATGTGCATAGAGGCTGGAGTTGACGGAATAAGAGCAGATGTTTCAAGAGCAAAACCTGTTGAATTTTGGGATATAATTATACCATATTCAAGAATGAGAGATCCTGAGTTTGCTTGGCTTGCTGAAACTTACACTTATGAAGATGCTTCACCTCAAGCAAATATGCCGTTTGACCGTCCTGAAGATGCATTAAGAGCCGGATTTGATGCAATCTACGGACAATATCATATATTCCATGAATGGACAAAAGCAAATACTTTTATTGATTATGTAAAAGAACAACTTGAAATGTCAAATAGGTTGGATAAGGGCAAATCTTTAATAGGCTCTTTTGCTACTCACGATGATATATCACCTATGTATCACGGTGGCACTGATTATTGTAATTTAACAATGGGATTACAGATTACTTTGCCTATGTTAAATCCTTATATAGTTGACGGGTATCAATCCGGAGATTATTACGATTATTCATATAGAGAAAAATATAATCCTGTGACAATGACTGATAACCACGAAATGACAGCTCATGCCGGCAAACTTGACATTTTCAACCTTTCAAGAAAACCGGGCGGACGTCATCCTGAAATAGGCAAATTTATGACAAAAGCTTTTGAAGCAAGAGATAAATACAATGATGTTCTTACAAAAGGATCTTTTATCGAACTTGATAAAAAAGGCGATGATAATGATCAAATTATCGCTTATGCAAGACATTATAAAGGAAAAACTATTCTTGTAGTTGCAAATAAAAATATAGACCGAGAAGTCGCAGCTATAGTTAAAGTTCCAACACTAAAAGCTGATCAAGAATTAAACAACATTTTACCATCTTACGGAAAAGAAAGTATATTGCAAGCTGCTGATGGTGAAGTAAGAGTTGATTTAGGACCATCAAGAATTCACGTATTTGAAATTGATACTCCCGATATAGAAAAACATACAGATAAAGTTTACAAACAAAACCTTTAGGCACATTAAATAAACAAGCAAGAGTACAACCTTATCTCAGGTTGTATTCTTTGTGAGAGGATTTTTATAAATATATTTATTTTTAACTTTGTTTGTTCTAAAATACAGGCAGAGGTAAGAAAAATGTTACAAGAATTTTTATTTTCAAAAATACATAGAGCAACAGTTACTGATGCAAATTTAAACTACGTAGGCTCAATCACAATAGATGAAGCATTAATGAAAGCATCAAAAATAAGAGAATGGCAAAAAGTTGAGATACTAGATGTTAATAACGGCGAAAGATTTCAGACTTATGTAATAAAAGGGAAGCCTGACAGCGGTTGCATTTGCTTAAACGGAGCTGCAGCAAGAAAAGTTCAACCTGGAGATAGAGTAATTATTGTATCTTACGTACAATTAACCCCAGAAGAAATTGAAAAACACAAACCAACTATTGTAATGGTTGATGAAAAAAATAAAATTACAGAAACCCACTAAATATCAATTGATTTATAAAAACTATAGATAATTTTTACGAGCTTTTGATTTCTATCAAGAGCTTGTATTATTTCAGTTTTCATTTCTTCTTCAGTTAAATCTTCAAAATAATAGAATTCCCAAGGTCTTACTTGTAATACTTCTGATAGCTTTTGAAGGTTTTCTATAGAAGGTGCATACTTACCGGTCTCAATGTTGCTCAAACTAGGGACTTCAATACCGACTAACTCTGCTAATTGTTCTTGAGTGTATTTTTTTTGTTTTCGTATTTTCTGTATTTGTTGTCCCAAAGCTTTTTTTAATTCTTTCATTAATACCTCCATTGATATTATGGAGAGATTTTAAGCTCTTTTAAATTATGTTTAAGATTAATTTTATATTGACAATTAATGCTAAACATTATACTATTTAATTGTTAGCATTAACTTTTTAGGAGAATATTATGTTAAGATATAAAAAAGCCTTTACAATAGCAGAAGTGCTGCTAACCCTCGGCATAATCAGTATAGTCGCAGCTATGACATTACCGACATTAATAAGCAAATACAAAGAAATACAATTCAAAAGCGCATATAAAAAAGCATATTCTGATTTTTCACAGGCGCTACAATCTGGTCTTATAAATCAGGAATTTAATCGAACAACAAACTATGAAGAAATAGCAACAATAGATGAACTAAATCTCTTGAAAAAAAATTTTAAAATATTAACAGATTGCGGTAACAAAGATATAGGACGCTGTTGGAAAAAAGGAGATACAGTTTGTGGAGGAAGTTGTCAGACTGGTAATAGCAGTGATGGAATAGATATGGATAACGGAGCACCAGAGACAACAAGAAGCAGCTGTTTTGTTGATATTTCTGGCAGAAGCTGGTGCAGCTATTCTCGCAACGAAAATATTTTTTTAGTTGATACTAACGGTTTTTCCAACCCGAATCAATTTGGCAAGGATCGTTGGTTATTTACATTTGCAGATTCTGGAAACAATTGGGTAAACCAAGGCAAAAAATATAAAAAAATAATCCCATTTAAAAATCAGGATATCATTACTCAGACATTTTTTTGCAAACGCCCGCCCTGTTATTATCAAAGCTGGCTTTTGAAATAATTTAGAGCCGTCTGCAATAAGTCAGATGGCTCTATTCTATTATCTGTAATTTGTAAATTGAAGCGGATAATCGTATTTTTCTTCATTTGATCTTAGCATTCTGATTACTTCTTGCAAATCATCCTTATCTTTACCAGATACTCTTACTGAATCGCCCTGAATAGATGCTTGGACTTTCTTTTTCATATCTTTAATATCAGCTGTGATTTTCTTTGCTAGCTCTTGGGTAAGACCTTTTTTAAGATTATAAACTTGTCTTACATTGCCACCCAAAGCATTTTCTACACCTTGTGGGTCTAAAATTCTGATACTTAAATTTCTTTTTACAAGTTTTGACTGCAAAATATCATAAATATTTCTCAATTTCATTTCATCATTAGTTGTAATTGTAATAGATTTATCAGCCTCTAAAGAAATATCCGAATTAGAATTTTTTAAATCAAACCTTGAAGAAATTTCTCTTTTTGCTTGATCGACAGCATTAAGAAGCTCTTGTCTGTCGAACTCTGATACGATATCAAAACTGCAATCTTTTGCCATATTAACCCCCTATAATTTAACTATCATATAGATAATAGCACAAAAAAGCGAAGATTTGAATTCTTCGCTTATATATTTTCGGGTTGCATATTTTTTATAACTATGGTGTTGGCGGTGTCGTAGGAGTTTTAGGTTTAAACAAATTTTTAAACCAAGCACCTACATTTTTACATTGCTTAGAAAGCCAAGTAAATGCACCTTTTTGTTTTAAGAAAATCACTCCAGCAATTGTGGCTATAGTTAATGCTACTTTTTTAAGAGTATTTTTTTCTTTTTTAGCTCTATTTTCATAAACAAATTGATCATTTTGCAATTCTCTTGGCAATCTTATACCGCCCAAATAATTAGTGTACATTCCAAATCCAGGTACAGGAAGCATACCCAAAGAAGGGGTACGTAACTCCTGATACATTATCGGCATTTGAAAATCATCTGTTAATGACGGCATAACTATCTCCAATTCTTTTTAGCTTGTTTTTTCAAATAGTTTTTGCAAAATACTTTTTTGATTTTGACTTTTTTGATTTGTTAGTTTTTCATCTTTTTTTGCGCTTGGCTCTGTAGGTATGATACACAACGAACAGTCCCCAAGATTTTGGCACGCCAAATTCCCTGTGAAATAATTCCCCTGATACTTCATAACTTTACTCCAATTTTTAACCCTGTAAATATATAAAGTATTTTTTTATGAATTAATTGCTTAATCTCAGGATCATTTATTACATTTTGTAACAAAATACATTAAACATACCTAGAATATTGATATAAAAAATTATAAAATGTCACAAATAGTAGTAAAAGGAGAAAATATGCAGGATTTTCAGGATTTGAACGAGTTTAAAAGAAATTTTTATAATAAGTATCATACCACTTTAGTACCTACAGTTGAACAATTTGAAAACGAAAGAAAATGGAACTTATATTGCGCAATTTTTTGGACAATAGTTTTAATAACTGCAGGAATTATATATTTTTATATTATTATAGCATTTGATATTAATAGCTCAAAATCAGAAGAAACTGGTTTTATATTGATTGGTTCAGGCATTTCCGCATATTGGCTTTTTAAAAAAAAGTTTGAAAGGGAACTCAAAGCAAAAATCATGCATGTTGTTGCCTCCTGTTTTGGGAATATGGTCTGGAGTCTGAGTTATTCTTCAAAAAAAGCTGAAAAGTTTGTAGAAGCAGGACTTTTTTCATCTTTTACGAATGTTATAGTTGATGACAGATTCAGCGGAACTTATAAAAACGTTCCTATTGATATTGTTGAAGCTGAATTTGAAGATGGTTCAGGGCGAAATAGTACAACCGTTTTTAAAGGACTTTGCATAAAACTTGATATGAATAAAAATTTCAAAGGACATACCCTATTGATGGAAGATACTATATTTCATACATCTCCACGTTCTCACCTGCGTCATACGGAATTGGAAGACATTAATTTTGAAAAAAGATATGATGTTTTTACTGATGATGAAGTTGAAGCAAGATACATTCTTACTCCCACTTTTATGGAAAAACTTACAGGAATTAAAATGGCTTTTTACTGTAGAGCAATTCGTTGTGCGTTTTATCAAGGAGAACTTTTAATTGCTATGAAACCTACAACAGACCTTTTTTCAATCGGAAGTCTTGTCAGACCTGTTGCAGATACAAGACAATTTCAAAATCTTTGTAACCAATTTTGCTCAGTTCTAAGTTTGATTGATTACCTAAAGCTCAATGAGCGAGCAATATTATAAAATCTAAAAGTTGCATTTAAAAACCCGTTCAGAAAAACTGAACGGGTTTTATTAAAATATTAAATATATTTAACTTACTTAGCTGCTTGAGCTGCTTCAAATACTACTGAGAAAGCTTCAGGATCTTTAACAGCCATATCAGCAAGCATTTTTCTATTAACTACGATATTAGCTTTTTTGCAAGCGTTTACAAATCTTGAATAGCTCATACCGCGTTCTCTAACTGCTGCATTGATTCTGATAATCCATAGACGGCGCATATTTCTTTTTGTAGTGCGTCTGTCGCGGTAAGCATATTTTAATGCTTTCATAACTGCGATATTAGCTACTTTAAAAATTCTGCTTCTTGCACCGATGAAACCTTTAGCAAGTTTTAATATTTTTTTATGTCTTTTACGACTTACATTACCACGTTTTACTCTCATTGTCTGCTCCTATCTTGAATACTTCTTGTATGGTAACTCATGAGATACCAATTTTACATGTG
>CALVAU010000153.1 GCA_944325615.1 Candidatus Gastranaerophilales bacterium
ACAGAGTTGCAATAAGCGAAAACTTTGAACCGGATATTTTTGTAAGTATTCACGTAAACTCAAGCACGGGCACAGAAGCAAGCGGTGTTGAAACTCACTATTACCATCAGGAGAGCTTAATGCTTGCTCAAACGCTTCATGCATCACTTGCCAGTGCAATTGACACCAAAAACAGAGGCTTGTTTAAAGCCAAATTCTATGTAATAAACCACACAACCGACCCTGCAATATTGATGGAAATCGGATTTATATCAAACGACAAAGAAAGAGCGGAACTTAACGGTTCTGCCAGAAAAAAAGCAACGGCAAAAGCTATAGTAGAAGGAGTGGAAAACTATTTTGACCAGATTAAATAATTCCCCGATAGGATTTTTCGACTCCGGCGTCGGAGGCGTAACGGTTTTTGAACAGGTAAAAAAGCTGTTACCGGATGAAAATTATATATATTTTGGCGACACAAAAAACATGCCTTACGGCGAAAAAACTGAAACTCAGCTTCTGGAGTTTGCGGACAGAATTTTCAAATTTTTGGAAAACCAAAACGCCAAAGCTGTTATAATGGCCTGTAATACAACATCAGCCGTAGTTTATGAAAAATTAAAGAACAATTACGATTTTGAAATTTATCCGATAATTCAATCTGTTGCAAAAGAGATTGCAAAACTTCCGCTAAAAAAAATCGGAGTTTTCGCAACCCATGCAACCATAAACACTCACTGCTACAAAACAGAAATTCAACGATACAATCCGGATATGGAGGTTTTTGAAATAGCATGTCCCGGGTGGGTGAAAATAGTTGAAAACGGTGAGGAGCAAACGAATGATGCAATAAATGCCGTGATGGAAAAAATGGATGAGATGAAAAAATACAATCCGGAAAAAATCATTTTAGGCTGCACACATTATCCGTATCTTTTAGATATTCTCACCCAATTTGCAGAAAGAGAGTCATTTATAAATCCCTCAATAGAATTTGCAAAAATTATAAAACAGGATTTAAAGACAAAAGGGCTTTTAAACACCACAGGCGGAAATAGTTTCGAAAAATTCTATGTAAGCAAATCTCCGGAGAATTTTAAAAAAGCGGCGTCAATGTTTTATCAAATAAATGAGATGCCTGAGCTTGTGGATTTTTAATAACTGATTTTTTTAGGATAATCTTTCGGAATAGTCCAGCCGTTGCTTTGGATTAAAGCAGTACAAAAATATGGTGAAGGAGGATCATCAGCATTTCCGCCATTACGTTTACAACCTTCATACAGCGATTCTTGTGTCCCGTCTCATTTGTATTTCCATGGTTCAAATCCTCTATTCAAATGATATTTCCAAATTTCTTGATAATCAGCATTGGCTACAGGAAGAAAATTAAATGGAAACATACAAACTCCATACCCTCTTATATTATAATTATATTTTTCAATACATTTATCAGCTTTTGACGGATAAAAAATCCAGTCACGTGTAGTTTTTTGATTTTTCTGCTGCAGAGCGCTGCCATCCACAAAATATACAATTAAACATCCTCTGTTATCAATACTGTAATGAAGGACATTCATATTTGAACCCAAATACATTTTAAACCACTTTTCCGCTTCACTTGAACCTTCAACAGGCTTTCCGTCACTGTCGATTTGAGCACCTTTCAAATCTTGATACCAGTATTTTTTATCACCGTATTTTGCTTCTGCCAACAGAACAGCCTGATTTATTGAGGTGTAGAATTTTTTTAGACGGGTTTCAGTTATTTTGTAATTGTATTTTGTCATTAATATAGGAAAAGTCATAGCAGCAACAATTCCGATTATACCCAGCGTAATCAGAACTTCAGCCAATGTAAAAGCCCGTATTTTCATATAATTTCTCCATGATTATAGTCTACATTTAACTACTATTGTAGCTATAAAACTACTATAATAAATGGATACTTATTTGTCAATATAATAAAATATTTAAAAGCAAAAAGAAGAATTTCTAAAAGAACTCGGATTTACAATAAAAATTTCTCGAATGAGATTAAAAATTTCACAGGAAAAACTCGCCGAACTTGCCGATTGCAGCCCTTCCTATATCGGTTTTATTGAAAGGGGCGAAAAAAGTATCTCTTTGTATAATTTTTTAAAAATTGCCTCAGTATTAAAAATCAATCTAGAAAACGTTTTTGAGTTATTTAAAAATCAAAACAACTCCAAACAATCATCATAAGTTGCAACTTCAATAATATTGTCGGACAAAAACAACTTTTTAGCCGTTACATCAAGCATTGTTGAATTTTCTTTTACGGCAAAAACTTTTATCCCGCGCTTTATTGCTTCAAAAACAGGTGTTGAACCTAATGAGTCGTAAGGCATAACAACATAATCAAGTTTATTTACAGAAATTCCGCCTCTTTCAACAATTTTCGGCGCATTATTGAGTCCAAGAAGAACGCACGGAAGAAAAGTCGGCGTAATATATTCAGATGCCGCTTTCGGATTAACAAGCGTTGTTGAAATAGAAAAATCAGCAAATGCAGGTGAATGAGCGCATGGGACTTTGAATTTTCGTGAAATACAATGTGAAATTATACCTTCAACTCCCCCGACAGGGTCAACCCCGCCGCCGTTCATATAATCTTCGTTATCATCTTCCGGATCTTCAAAAAGGCAAACAATTGCAAGAGCTTCGGCGCCTTTTTTCAAAAGTTTTTCCGCTGCTCTGTACAGTGTATTTTCATTTTTTACAGCACCTGTTGAAATTCCGCTTTCATTTATAAAAAACTCTATTCCTACATCATCATCCGTAATTTCATACTCTGTTACATCGACTCCGTAAACTGTTTTTACAGCACCGATTGTGTTTAAATGAATATTCAAAACCTCCTGCGGTATTGCACGGTCAAAAATCACGCCGATTCTATTATTCTGTGAAGGCTGCAACTCAAGATTTCCTTTGAAAAATTCATCCAGAATATACCCTTCCACATACAGCATGTTTTCATTAATTCCTGAAAAAACACCTGCATTTACCACATTCGGATTTACTATAAGTTTGGACTTTTCGGAAAATTTTCGTGCATAACAGCTTGCATCACCGGCAAACCCGCCGATACCGGCTCCGACTCCGGTCGGAACTATAAATACACCTAATTTTTCACCGCTTTTTAACATACGTGGATAATATAACAAACAAGCGGACTTTAAAAGCCCGCTTGTTTTTATAATTTCTATTTTGCAGTTCCGCCGTATGTGAAATCGTTTTTGACGTTGGTTTGCAGAAGTTTCGTCCAGGAACTTTCAAATGTCGTTATCTCATTCAACCGTGTCTCATAATTGTTTTTGTCAAGTTCCAGCTGTTCTTCCCAGTTGTTTAAGTTTTGAAGCTCATATTCATGTTCTTTTTCAAGAATTTCCATAACCGCTTCATATTCATCCGGCGAATCTTCATAATATTCATAGTAATAATATTGCTGCTGATCATTGTATTTAGCCTGTAATTCAGCACTCTCTCTTGATGCGTTCATCATGTTAAACATTACATTTGACAATTTTTCATTAATCATTGATTTTTGTTTGGTATACATCAACAATGTTTCTTGAATATTTGATATTGCCATCTCTCTCGTCCTCTTATTTTACTTCTCTTAATTATATAAAAACAATTAATAAAAGCTGTTTTCAGACTTTAAACAATTTGTTACATTTGTTAATATTTTGAATATTAAATTTAGTTTTTGTCATCATACATATCTTTAATCATCTGTCTTGTAGTTTTGCCACCTTTTTCTACTGAATATGTTGCCCCTAAAAGAATTAATCCTGACTTTCCAGTATTTCCAAGCCAAAAAGAAAAAACATCATATCCCCATTTATTAGGTCCTTTTTTACCATTAATATCAAAGGCAAAGATATTACTCTGAAAAAATGAATTAAATGATATTAAAATACTTCCATCTGCTAAAACATATATTGCATTTCGGTTTAGAACATTTGCTGAACTGAAACCATTGTATCCTTGAATTGCCTCTAAGGCTTCCTCATCTGATAAATCAGGATTTTTTTCTTTTTGTATATCTTCAAAACCTTTATATTTTGGAATACAACCTTTTGGGTATCCGTTTCCTTTACATAATTGAATTACATTTAGATTGTTCAAAAACACTTCATTTAAAGTACTACAGTCCGAAAGATCAGGATCAATTACGCTCCCCTCAGCAGATGATGGAGAACCTTTTAGCGTATAATTACATGCAGGAACATAACCTAAATCCGCAACAGACTTATTCAAAGCCTGCGATAATATTGAATAGGTCTTTTTAAACTGGTTTTTCAATATCATTTGCTCTGCTTTATTTATCAATGCAGGCAAAGTCATAGCTGCAACAATACCAATAACACCTAATGTTATTAGAACTTCTGCTAATGTAAATCCGTTATTTTTCGTTAAAAACCTCTCAGGAGCGTTATTTGCGGGTGCCCCCCCCCCCTAAAATTTCAATCATAGTCTGCATTTCCAGCTCCTTACTTTTTCTTATTCGACTTCTTTATTATACATTACTTTTGACTTATTGAAAAGTAGGTATATAAGAATAATTGATGAAGAAAAATTTTTGTAATATAATAAATATATTAAATTAGGAGAGAAAAATGGATAAAGATACTTACATGAGAATTATGGGCTACGTCCCAACTGTAATTGAGGCATCCTCAAGAGGTGAAAGATCATTTGATATATTTTCAAGATTATTAAGAGAAAGAATTATTTTCCTCGGCTCTGAAATTGATGATGAAGTCGCAAATTCAGTTGTTGCGCAATTGTTATTATTGGACAGCGAAAACAACGAAAAAGATATTATGCTATACATCAACAGCCCAGGTGGTGTAATCACTGCGGGTATGGCAATTTATGATACTATGAACTTGATTAAATCTGATGTTTGCACAATTTGTCTTGGAGACGCGGCTTCAATGGGTGCTTTTTTGCTATGCTCAGGAACTAAAGGCAAAAGAATGGCTCTACCTAATTCAAGAATTATGATTCACCAACCACTAGGCGGTGCTAAAGGTCAAGCGACAGATATCGAAATCGAAGCTAAAGAAATCATGAGAATGAAAGAAATGTTAATCAGTATCATGGCAGAAAATTCAGGTCAACCTTATGAAAAAGTTAAAGAAGATTGTGAACGTGATCACTTCTTAACAGCAAAAGAGGCATTGGAATACGGGCTTATTGATAAGGTTGTTGAAAGAAACTCATTGTAACAAAAGTTTACAAATAATTCAAAAACATGCAATTCGCAAGGGTTGCATGTTTTTATATATTTGTAAAGGTTAAAAGGTTACAAAAGGTTAGTTAAAATTTAATCAGGTAGGAGTTTAGTATGTCCCTCTTAGTTTTCGCATACCGAAAATATGAGATGATACGTCAGAAGAACGAATTGAATTATCGTTTGACTGCGTTGACCAGAAAGCTGAGTGAATTGCAGCAATATGCAGCAAACATCGGTGATGGTACATTATCAATGAGTGATATGCTAAATGTTCCATCTTCAATGTTTAACCGTTCAATGGCATTTATGGCATATTCTCATAATGGAGCTTTAAGAGGAGCTCAAATGAATATGCAAATGATGTCTCCTCAAATTAATATGCAAATTCAACAAATGCAGCAGATGTCTCAAAATCAAGATCCAAATGCTACTGCAATGTATCAGCAATATATTTTCCAAAATTTATATAAACAAGAACTTCAAAAATATCAAAAGCATGAACAAAAGTTATTAAACCAACAAGAACAAGAAATTCAACAAGAAAAAGCCAGAATTGAAGCTCAATTGAGAATGATTGATGCTGAATATGAAAGCACGGTACAAGCTGAAAAACAATCAGTACAATTCTGGAAACCTGAATATACTGGATAAAAAGTTTTCTCCCAACCCCTTAATTAATAACTGACCCCTTAACTCTTACAAAGAGTCCGCAGATTTTTGCGGGCTTTTTTGTTTTACAAATCAGTAATCACAATATCAACAGGCACATCAAATTCATCTATTGAAAGTTTTTCTAACAAAAGCTCATGTGCTATCGGAACAATCGTTTTTGCTTTACACTTTTTTAAAAATCTGTCATAAAACCCGCCGCCGTAGCCTAACCGATATCCGCATTTATCTGCTGCAAGTGCTGGAACTATTATCAAATCAAGATTTTCATAATCTACAGGCTCAAGACACGGCTCTTTTATTTTAAACTTTGACAGCTCTAGAGTATCACCAATTTTAAAAGGACATACCAAAAGTTCTTCACCACAAACTTTTGGCAAATAAAAATTCTTATCATCTTCTAATAGCTGTAAAAGGTTTATTTCATACTTTGTTGGATAAAAAAGCATTACATTTTTAGATTTTTTATATAAATCACACAACCTTATTTTACTAACTATTCTTTCACTAATATCGACTAAATTTAGTGATTTTCTTACACTTTTAGCCCATATCCTTAAGTCGGTTTTATTATCCATATTTTTAATATATAATAAATCACAGGAAAATGACAGAGTATTGCAAAAACAATTTAATAAACCCAAATTGGGACAAACACGGCTACATTCAAGTCTATACTGGAGATGGAAAAGGTAAGACAACGGCTTCTTTAGGACTTGCAATGAGAGCTCTTGGCAGGTGCTGGAAAGTTTTGATTATTATGTTCACTAAAGGCGGAGATGA
>CALVAU010000154.1 GCA_944325615.1 Candidatus Gastranaerophilales bacterium
AGATTAAAAACCGAATTTGAAACTCTTTCAGATTATATTTTGAACGGTAAAGATATAAGAAGTAATGATTTGATTGCAAAACACGCACAATGGATTGAGGAATTCTTGCCGAATTATCAAGTTACGGCTGAAAATATTCAATTAATTTTGCAAGCTGAGACAGCAAAAGTTTTTGCAAAAATTCTTGAATGCTGCGGTGTATTCAAACGTGATGAGAGTGGGCAAAAAGCTTTTGAAAAATTTATTGATTCTTTATCATTATAAAAATAGCTTTTAAAATTAGCAGATTGTGTAATTTTTTCCTTAAATCCGAGTGGTTTAATAAACATAAGAAAAGGAAAAAATTATGCTGAAAACTGTTTTAAATGTGGTATCTTTATCGCTTCTTATTTCATTGACACTTATGTGTGCCGCTCAGGCAGATGAAATTAAATTTGATAATCAAAATTTTGTATTGAAAGCAACAGCTCAGTCTTTGAATGTGCCGAATGCCTTGAATGAGTATTTCCCCAAAAATGAAGATCATAACAATTGGACGCAAATGCTTGGGATTTATCATCTTCCTGAGGAGAAAGACCCGATTAAATATGCAGAAAATTTTGATAAAGAAATTGAACAGGATGAAACTTGTGTACTTTTGAAGTTCGCAAAAAACAAAAAAACTGATCAGGCAGTCATAAGCTATCTTGAAAACGGTTCTGAAAAAGATAAAAATTTCTTTACTTACAATGTCTATAAATATGAAAAAAATCCAATGGGCGGGATTACTGAATTTAAGTATTCAGTAAAATATTTTTTCAAAACAAAAGAAGAAATTGTAAGTATTGCAAATACAGTAAAAGCAGAAAATGATAAATATATGACAATGCTTATATCAGCACCGATTCCACCGATTGTAGAAAAGGAGTTAAATTAAGCTTTTAATTAAAATGGCATTCCATACATACTGCCCATACCGTTTTGCATCATAAACATCTGCTGACTGCTGTCGTAGTTTTGCGGGAATTGATTGTAATTCATCGGAGCACTTTTCATTCTTCCGTCTGAATTCTTCTTAATTTCATGAGGTTCTCTTTGTGCTGCAACTTCTTCTTTTTTTCTTTGCAAAAATTTAGGTACTGGCATTGCATAATCATCAGCATTTTCAGAAGCTTCATCATGTTTATAGTTAGAATACATAAAACCGTTAAGATCTTGTCCGTATCCTTCCGGAGGTACATAGTTATTTGCATTTCCTCTGCCTTCAGCAAAAGCAACTGGCGATGTAAGTGCCAAACATATAATAATTCCTAAAATCTTTTTCAATTCTTATCCCTCCGTAGTCGGTTTAGTTTCTTAATTGTTTTTATTACATTATAACAAAAATTATTTTGACGGCAAGATAAATAATTCTTAAGAATAGTTGCAAAAATCTTAAATATCTGCTACAATTATAGCAGGAAAGAAGGTTAGGTATGATTAGTGCAGTCAGAATGTTCACGAATAATTATTCATCAGCTCAAAATCAGCAGCGTCAGGATATGATTAGCCAGAGATATAATGAAATTTATTCTCATGAATTGGCACACCAAAGAGCAGGCGGAAATCTTGCCGGTGGAATTGTTATAGAACGTGATGCAAACGGTATTCCGATTGGCGGGCATGTGCCTATTAAGATGCCTTCTTTAGATAGGAATAATCCTGATAAAACGATTAAAGATGCAAATACAGTGATATCTTCTGCTATGGCCCTGTCAGATCCGTCTGATCAGGATTATAGAGTTGCAAATCAGGCAAGAGCAATCAAATCTCAAGCTGAAAGCTATAAAACTACTCATCCTGAAGTCGGTAAAAAATTAAATCTAATCGGATAAGTTATGAAAAAATTTATAATTACATTTTTGATATTTATTTTTACTAATCTGGCTATGATTTCGCCGGTTTTTGCAGAGCCTGTGATGTACAATACTCAGACACAAAAGGTGCATAAAGTGAGTTGTCCGCACGCTAAAAAGTGTACAAAAAATTGTATTAAAATAGAAAGAAAAGATGCCTATAATAAAGGCGGAGTGCCTTGTAAAACTTGCGGAGGCTAAAATTTTAAAAAAAGGGCGAACTGTTATTTTAGTTCACCCTTTTTAAATTTACATATCTTTTTCGATTTCTTTTACGAGTTTTTCTTCGGCTTTTTCAAGTCTTTTTTGGGCGTGTTTTTCTTTCATTTCATCAGTTTTTTCTTCAATTTTTTCTTTTAAATGTTCTGCACCTGCTTTGATATCTTCTTTCATATCGTGTGCTTTTTCTTTAATTTCTTTAGCTGCATGTTCTGCTTTTTCTTTCAAAGTTTCTTTATTCATATCGTGCATTTTTTTATTTTCCATTTTATATCTCCTATTTTTGTGGACAAATTGATTATAAAAGATATCGGTTGTATTTTAATTCCTCAAAGGTTTAATCTGTAAAATATTTTTGTTATACTTTACGATATTTTTAAAGGAGATTTTTTATGAGAGCGCTTGTATATAATAAAGATTTTAATGGTTGTATAGGTTTAGTTGACAGAAATATGCCTGAAATAATTGATTCAAAAGATGCAATTGTCAAGGTGAAGATGTCTGCAATATGTACGAGTGATTTGCATATTAAAAACGGATTTGTCCCAAGAGCAAGGAATGATATCGTCTTAGGTCATGAATTTGTCGGAGAGCTTGTTGCTGTCGGAAAAGATGTGAAAAAACTGTCTGTAGGAGATAGGGTCTCAGCAAATTGTGAAACTTATTGTGGGGAATGTTATTTTTGTAAAAGAGGATACATAAACAATTGCATAAACGGCGGATGGGAACTCGGTTGCAGAATTGACGGGTGCCAAGCTGAATATGTTAGAGTTCCTTTTGCAGATAATGGTCTTACTAAATTACCCGAAAATGTAAGTTATAAAAATGCGTTGTTTGTCGGAGATATTTTATCAAGCGGATATTTTGGTGCTGAAATGTGCGAGATAAAATCTGGTGATGTTGTTGCAATAATCGGATCAGGGCCTGTTGGGCTTTGTGCTATGATGTGTGCAAAGTATTTAGGTGCTCAAACTATTGTTGCAATTGATGTTGATGATACCAGATTAGAAATAGCTAGAAAAGAAGGCCTTGCTGATTTTACTTTTAATCCGAAAAATTGTGATGTTGAAGAAGAAATTAAAAAACTTACTCAAAATCGTGGCGCAGACGGTGTTATTGAATGTGCCGGGACAGCAGAAACTTTTGAAATGAGTTGGAAAATTGCACGTCCTAATGCCATTGTTGGGGTTGTTGCGATGTATGAGCAGGATTTAAAATTGCCCTTACCTCAGATGTATGGAAAAAATCTTACTTTCAAAACCGGTGGCGTAGATGCAATCCATTGTGAAAAACTTGTAAAATTGATTTCAGAAAATAAAATTTCAACTGACTTTTTAATTACTCACAAATTCGGATTGAATAACATATTAGAAGCTTATGAACTTTTTGAAAAGAAACCTCAAGGATGTCTTAAAATAGCGGTTATTCCTGAATAGTTTAATAAATGAAAGACCTCTTTTGAAAGAGGTCTTTTTTAGTTTTATATTTTAATAAGAAAAAATTTACTGTCTTTATTTGCAAGGACTTTGTGTTGAGTATCTTTTTTAAACATCAAAATTTCACCTTTGTCGATTTTGAATTTTTCTGCATCAAAATGTAATTCTATTTCTCCATCTAATACATATACTGCAGCATCTTGAGTTGATGTATGTGTATCAATTATTTCATCTTTTTTCAAAGCTATTATTGATAAAAGACTTTCCTCTTGTGCCATTAATACTTTTTTTTCAAAATTTCCATCTTCAAGACTTACCAAATCTTTTGCTTTTAATACGTTGTAGAACATAAAATTTCTCCTTAAATAATTTATTACCGATTTAATTAAAATTATTTATAAGAGAAATTTCATCCCGCATATAGGCAGATTTAAGCTGTTTTTTTTCTTATCAAAAGTACAAGAGGGATAATCACAAAAGCTGAAATTCCGAAGTATCTGAATGTTTCTACATATCCCCAAAGGCTCGATTGTTGAAGGAGCTGGTGATATATTTGATTTTCTGCCATATGTAGAGCTGTTGCAATATCCGTATTTGCCATAAAACTTCCGGCGAGTGCGTTTAACTTTGAAGTGAAAGTATCATTTGAAAAGTTCAAATGACCCACCATCATCATCTGGTGTACTTGAGAAAATCTTGAAATCATTGTTGTTGCAATTGAAGTACCGATTGCAGCACCGATATTTTTAAGCAAATTTTGTACCCCAGCAGCGTTTGTCTGTTGAGAATTTGATAAAGTGCTGCAAGACAAATTCATCATAGGTACCATTGCCATAATCATTCCGAGTCCGAATACAAAGTTTGGCAATGCAATATCTACAAGTGCAATTTGTGTATTAATTTCACCAAACATAAGACCGCCTATTCCGAGAATTATAAGCCCTGTGATAATCAATGGTTTTGTTCCAATTTTGGGTGTCAAAATCCCACAAGCAATAGTTGCAAGAAGACATCCGCCTCCTCTTGGAACCATTGAAATACCACTTAAAAATGAAGTGTATCCCATCAGCTGCTGCAGCATAGACGGTAAAATTGCAGCTGATGCCATCATAACTCCCATCAGTACCATAAGTACTATGGTGCCAAAGAAAAAGTTTCCGTCTTTTAAAATTGATAAATCAATAAGTGGTTTTTTCTTTTTAACCTGAATAGTGAAGAATGCAACCATTGCCATCATTGAAATTGCAAATAGTTTACAAATCCACGCAGCAGAGAACCAGTCCGCATCATTACCTTTGTCGAGTACTACTTGCAATGTCAAAAGCCATACGCAAAGGAAGAAAAATCCAGAATAATCCATAGAAACATTTTTTTGTTTTCTGGCATAAGGCGGATCCTCAACAAGCATTTGCGTTAAATGAAATGCGATAATACCAAATGGAACATTTATAAAATAGATAAATGGCCAAGAGAGAGTTTCTGTCAGATATCCGCCAAGTGCAGGTCCCATAATTGGAGCCATAACTACCCCAAGACCGAATACCGCCATAGCGGCAGCACGCTTTTCTTTCGGGAATATTTCAAAGATTACAGCTTGTGAAATCGGCATAATTCCGCCGCCTCCGATACCTTGCAAAACTCTGGCAAAAAGCATCATTGCCATTGAATTTGACAATCCGCAAATTACTGATGCTATTGTAAAAATAGTTATACTGATAAGAAGGTAAGTTTTCCTGCCGAAAAGCTTACAGAAAAAATCTACTGCAGGAATAAGTACACCTGAGGCTACAAGATAGCTTGTAATAATCCAAGTAGATTCGTTATGACTTATTGAAAAACTCCCCGCCATATAAGGTAATGCTACGTTAGAAATTGTTTCATCAAGTGCAAACATAAATACAGAAAGCATTACAGGGATCATTATAATCCAAGGATTTCTGCTGGGAATCCATTGTTCTGTTTCGGCGTTGCTCATTTTCTCCCTCCCATCTTTAGACTGTAATTTTTAGTGTAAATGTATTTGATTCAGTCTATATTCATAAATTATCAAATCCAGAAATTTTTTTCAAGAAAATGCAATATAACTCTGTCAGATAGGCATAAAAGGTAAGGAAAATTTAAAAATAATTTTACATAGTAATAGTATGAAAAAATTAGTATCTTTATTTTTAATAATGTTTATTGGATTGGCCTGTTATGCACAAACTTGTGATTGCCAAGAACAAATCTTAGGATATGAGCATATGTTTTGTGAAAAAGGTTCAGAAAATTCTAAAGTCGTTATTACAAACTTGAGAAATATTCTATGTAAGGGCAACGCAATTCGTGTGGTATATGATTGCAAATTCCAGTCAGAATGCTCAAAAGCAGGTGATAAAATAAATTTCACTGTACCAGAAAGTATTTATACACAAGAAGGCACACTTTTAATTCCGGCTTGTTCTAAAGTAATAGGGACTGTAATAAGAATTGAAAAACAAAGACCGCCAAATAAGAATGCAAGGGTATATTTCAATTTTGATTGTCTGATTTTACCTGATGGTACAACAGTTGCAATGAGTGCAAGACCTGCAACTGAAAACGGCGAATTGAAGGAAAACGGTTGGCATACTGCAGGTAAGCTTGTAGGCAGTACTTTAGGACTTGGAATAATAGGTGCAGGAGCGGCAACGGGTTTTGCGTTTATTCCTAATCCGCACAGATTCGGAACAGCTTATGCAATAGGTATTCCTGTCGGTACGGGAGTTGGGCTTTTAACTGGTCTATTAACTCCTGGACTAAAGTATCATGCAAAAGCAGGTGAAAGCTTAATTATAGTTTTATGTAATGATCTTGCGCTTTGCAAGCAGTGTGAAAGCTGTCAAAAATAGTTGACTATTAATAGGTTAATTTAGAGATATCAATTCCTTCAAGAGTTAACAGTTCTAATTTTTTGTCAATACCCCCTGCATATCCGGTTAATTTTCCACCTGCTCCTATTACCCTATGACAGGGAATTATTATAGAAATAGGGTTATGTCCGATAGCACCGCCTACTGCTTGAGCTGAAATTTTTAGTTTGTTTAATTTTCTTGCCGCAATTTTCGCGATTTCACCGTATGTCATAGTTGTTCCATAAGGAATTTCTAAAAGAACTTCCCAGATTAGTTTTCTAAAATTTGTTCCTTCAGCTAAAATCGGAAGCTCTGATATTTTAGGTTTTTCTTTTGCAAAGTATCTGTCGAGCCAGTTTTTTGTAATTTTTAAAATATCCAAATCATTATTTTCAGTCAGGGGAGTTTTTATGGAATACAGAAAATATTTTTGACCTTCAAAATATACTCCGCACAAACTTTTCCCATTACTTGTGATTATAATTTTTCCGATTGGTGAATTGTATTTTGTAAAAAACATATTTCCCATAATTTAGAATTTATAATAACATCAAAATAATATGTATAAAATTGATTTTCAAAGTTTTGATTTTATAGTATATTTAAAGTGAATTTATTTTTGGAGGAGATGATGCTCAAAAGACGGGCAAGAGGTTTATTGAACGGTGCTATTGCTGCGACAAGTTATGGAACAAATCCATTATTTGCGCTTCCTTTATTTGCTGGTGGAATAGGAGTAAATTCAGTACTTTTTTATCGTTATGCAATAGCTGTTACTGTATATGGACTTTGGCTGCATTTTGTCAAAAAAACGTCTTTTCATATAACTAAAAAAGAATTTGTGCCGCTTTTTATTCTAGGAATTTTCTTTTCCTTGTCTTCATTGACTTTGTTTGATGCCTTCAATTACATTGAAGCAGGAATTGCTTGTACAATTTTATTTATCTATCCTGTATTGGTCGCTGTGATTATGGCATTATTTTTTAAAGAAAAAATAACAAAAACTGTAATTTTTTCTATTATTTTAACTTCCGTTGGAATAGGGCTTTTGTATAACGGGAAGTCTGGTGTAAGTCTGAATTTGCATGGTGTAATTGTCGTATTCCTTTCTGCTTTATTATATGCACTGTATATTGTAGGAATTAAAAATGTTAAGGCTATTCAGCATCTTAATAGAGCGAAAACAAGCTTTTATGTAATGTTTTTCGGACTTTTGGTATATATTGTAAATTTAAAATTCTGCACTGAATTACAAATGATAGACAAACCTTTTTTGTGGTTGTGTGCGGTATCGTTAGCTATTTTCCCAACTATAATATCTTTGGAGACGATTAATATAGCAATAAAACTTGTCGGCTCTACAACTACTGCAATTTTAGGAGCTTTAGAACCTTTGACTGCAATATTTTTTGGAGTTTTAGTATTCCATGAGCAGCTTACTTTGAGAATAATTGCAGGTGTAGCCCTGATTCTTACTGGTGTAATACTTATTGTTACGCGTAAGAAGAAATAAAAAATATTTCGAATTATTTTTTTGTAATAATATATAACTATAAAAAATATTTTATGAGGAATAGTTATATGTTAAGAGATTTACTTGAAAATAAAAAATGTTTTAAATTAGTCTGTGGAGCCGGAAATGAAGATGCTCAAGAAGTTGAAAAATTAGTTACAATATATTCACTTGCAGGGTGTAATTTTTTTGATTTGTGTGCAAAACCTGAAATTGTAGAAGAAAAAAAAAGAGGTTTGGAAAGAGCCGGAATTAAACAAGACAGATACTTATGTGTAAGTGTAGGGATAGATGGCGATCCTCATATTACAAAAGCTTTGATTGATCAAAATAAGTGCGTAAAGTGTGGAAAATGTAAGTTGGTATGTCCTCATGATGCAATTATTGAGCTTGATAAATATAAAGTTAAAAAACAACGATGTATCGGATGCGGACAATGTGTAAAAAATTGTCCTAAAAATGCAATAGAAATGATTAGTCAACTTCAAGATTACAAAGAAGTTTTACCGAAGATTATTTCAAAAGGAATTGATTGTATAGAATTTCATGCAATTTCTACTGATGAAAAAGATGTAATGGAAAAATGGGCGCAAATAAACGAATATTTTGACGGAATGCTTTGTATTTCATTAGATAGATCTGAATTAGGTGATAAAAATTTAAAAGATCGTGTATGGAAAATGCTTGAATGCAGAAAACCTTTTACAACAATCATTCAAGCTGACGGTATTGCAATGAGCGGAAGTAATGATGAATATGGAACAACTTTGCAGGCTGTTGCAACCGCTCAATTATTCCAAAACGCAAATATGCCTGCATATATTATGATGTCAGGCGGTACAAATACAAAGTCTATTGAGCTTGCACACAAATGCGGAGTATTTCCTCATTGTCTTGCTGTAGGATCTTTTGCAAGAAAGATTGTCAAAGATTATCTTTTAGCTGATGATTTATATACAAATCCGCAAAAGATGGATGAAGCTGTCAAAATTGCAAAATCATTAGTTGATGTTATTGTGGGTGACTAAGATGATTAGCTTGAAAACTCAAAATTGGGAACTCAAAAATATCAATACGGTTATTTTTGATAAAGACGGCACTTTTATTGACTTGCATTATTTTTGGGGCAAGATGACTGAGCTTAGGGCGGAAGAAATTCTAAAAAGATATAATTTGCCTCAGGATGATTTTTCAAAGCTTTGTCTCAAACTTGGGTTCGATACAAATACTGGTAAAATGTTATCAGATGGTATCACAGCTCTTTATTCAAGAGTTATAATTATTCAAATTTTTTGTAAAGATTTGAAAGAGTTTGGTGTTGATATTTCAGAAAAAGAACTTGAAGAAATATTTGATTATGTTAATACGATTTTTTATAAAGAAATGGTCAAATATACAAAGCCTATTGATTCGGCTATTGAGTTTATAAAAATTCTTAGAAAATTCGGCGTAAAAATTGGGATTGTGACTTCTGATTCTAAAGAATCTACAATGCTTACATTGAAGCATTTTGACTGGGAGAATCTCTTTGATGTTGTGATAGGCAGAGAATCTACAAAAGAAACTAAAGAAAGCGGAATTCCTGTTAAAATGGCTTTGGAGGGGATGAATTCAACCCCTGAAATGACTGTAATGGTGGGTGATGCGCCAATGGACTTTATTGCAGCTAAAAATGCAGGAGTAGATAGGTCAATTCTTGCGGCAACAGGGCAAATTGAAAAAAATGAACTCTTGAAAACTTCTGATTTTGTAGTTGACAGCTTAAAAGAAGTCGAGATTGAAAGTCAAGATTTGAAAATATAATTCCAACTGTAACAATTTATAGGGGTATTACTTGACAAATAGATAAGTAAATAAGACAATTACTTACTATAAAAAAGTTGGAGGGTATATGCTTAGAAAAATATTAGGAGTTATTGTATGTCTGTCGATAATATCGATTTTTTCACCTGTGAATGCGCATGAAGGCGGTTTTACTTGGTTTGGATTAAGACGAGATAATACAGAAGTTGTATTCAGTACATCATCACACGAACCGGATTGTCATCCACCAGGACACTGTCATAAGCCGAAACCAAAACCGAAACATAAGCACAAACCAAAACCAAAACATCATAAAAACGGTCCAAAGTTTCATTTTCATAAATGGTGGGATTAGTATCAGCTATAAAGGTGCGTTAAATAACGCACCTTTATAGTAAATTCAAAGTATAGCAAATAATTAAAGGAAACTAAAATACTATGGAGAAAGATAAAAGAAAATTAAAAATTGCAGGCATAGCAGGGATAATTATAGCTATTATTCTTCTTGTTTTTATAGGAACTCAGGTCAATAAATACCGATTCGGGTATTTTGTAAAAGGACCAATTATGCATAGTAGCAGAGCTTATCATCAATCTATTTTGGTTAATAATAAAAATGTCTTAATAACAGGAGGGATTAATAATCCACAAAATGAAAATATTGGACTCCAATCTGCAGAAATGTATGCTGTTGATAAAAATGAATTTAATATTACTTCTAATACAAATTTGCCGCATTTGTATCATAAAATGTTCAAATTAGCTGATAAAAATATTTTAATTGCCGATTTAAATGGAATAGAAGTTTTTAATATTAATACAAATACTTTTAAGCTTTTGCAAACAAAATTTGAAGAAAGATATCCTGAATTTAATAATTATAAATTTGCATTATTGCCAAATGATAAACTACTTATCTTGGGGGGTCGATATGAATGTAAAAATTATTCAACAGGATTGTGCGATAAAAACTTAGGAGAAATTATTGATATAAAGAATGACAAAAAAATAAAAACATTTTATATTCCAGGCAATGGGTTTAGTATCGCAAATTTGGCGAATGGCGATTTACTAATCATTGGTGGAAGAATAAATTATAAAGATAAAGATGTATTATCTGACAAAATTTATTTATTTGATTCAAAGACTAATCAAATTCAAGATTGGGGAAATTTAGCAACTCCTCGTCTTAATCCTTTTGTATTTACAACATCATATAATAAACTTGTAGTTATTGGCGGGGAAGTTGAAAAGGAAAAGTTTAGCTGGCAAAGGCATGAATATATAAAAACAGAAGGTTTTCCGATAATTGAGGTTATAGACTTAAAAACGAAACAAACAGAAACAATTGATATTACTAATTTTCTTGCGTCGAAAAAGGTATATGAAAATAAGATACTTGATGTAGTACAATACAAAGACAATTTATACTGGTTACAGTTACAATCAAGTAAAAATAACAATTCTTTATTAATTGATATAAACACAAAAAACGTTGAAGATATTATTCCAGCTCCATTTATTTTTACAACCCGTTACCGTTCTTCAAACATAAAAATTTCTAATGGAATATTAATAATTGGTGGGAAATTGATGTATCAAGAACCAACAGAATTAGATATATCATCAGATTCTCATCCTGAAGTAAAAGAACAAAATAATGCCGAAAGTAATCGTTTTGTTGAAGACTCTAGTATTATTATAAATTTAGAATGAAATATGGGTAAGCAAATATTGTTTGCTATTTAATGTTTATATTTTTGTGCCACGAATTTGCCATGGATAGTAAATTTTGTTCAAATTTTTGCAATAAAAAAGCGGGCTTAAACCCGCTTATCTATTATATTTACCCTGGATGCGATTCGAACGCATGACCTACCGCTTAGAAGTCAATAGATAGATAAAATTCATAACAAAGCATAACAATCTATAACACCAAAAGTAAATTATAGCTTGATTTTTTATTTTTGTATTATATTATATAATTATGAATTTTTATCATTTTTTATAGCTTATTCCGACAAAATTCCGACAAAAAATAGGGGCAAAAATCAATTATATGGCTGAAATCAAAGAACGAAAGTTAAAAAACGGAGAAAAAAGTTATACTGTATCAATAAGGATAAAAGGTCATCCGAGTTTAACAAAAACATTTAAGCGTAAGACTGATGCTACTGAATGGGCAAACAGAACTGAAAGTCAGATTAGGGAAAATATAAACTTTCCTCACCGTGCCTTGCAACGTATGACTGTAGGAGACCTAATTGACAAGTTTATAAGTAATGAATTACCAAAAAAAAAAAATAAAATTCAAAAAGATTTTCTGAAAGCTTTGAACTGGT
>CALVAU010000155.1 GCA_944325615.1 Candidatus Gastranaerophilales bacterium
ATTAATTTAGAATGTAAAATTTTAATATTATATTTACAATAACTGTCAATGTTGAATTTATTTGAATAATTTTTACTATAAATTTAGAGAATAATGCTATCTGGACTACCAGCACCACCATTTAAAACAACTAGAACAATTAAAATCAGAGCCTAAGGGCTCTTTTTTAATGCTTTCGATACATTTATCCTTTGAAGAAATTATTGCTGTTATTGTTGTGTGTCAGGAGTTTTGACATAAAGTATCGCAAATTTGACATACAACTCGGAAGTCTTTACAAAGTCTAATACATATACTCTTTAAGCATATTTAATAGAGAAATTTGAGACTTTTCATATATTATTTGATAATTTATATGTTTACATATGAAAGATCAATATTACGAAATTTCGTTATTATTTTTTAACCGTCTTTTGTAATATTTTTTTCTAATTTCTCTTAAAATATCAATTTGTTTCATATCAATATTTTCAAACACTATTTTATCAACATAATTAATAATAGATTCTATATCTATACCTGATCTAAACATTTTATCTACGTGTTCAATATCTTTTGATTTTATTTTTTTATAGGGTATATACAGTGATTTAAATTCTGATGGAACAAGTTCATTAACCCCCCCACCATAAAATCTTCCATTATATTCACAAAGAGCTAATGTTAGTGAATTATAAAAGCAAAATGCAACAGACTTTGCATCATATATTTCTTTTAATCTTATATTATAAGCTATATCTGTAGTATAAACATTGGCACCATTTTGTACTAATTTAGGATAGATGTTATATCTTTTAAAAAACATTAAATCCCCATTATTTATTATAGGAACATCAAACCAACGATTTCTTATTCGACATTTATATCTATCTCTAATTTTCATATTGTATTTATCGATATCATTTGATAAATATAATTTTAATTCCTTTGAAAAATCATTTTCCTTTATATTGCACAAATTAATTAGTTGCGTTGGCTTATCTGTATTTTCTAATTCATTTAAATCTTCTTTTTTAAATATAAGTAAATTGGGCATCAATGCACCTTTTGATATTATAGGCAAACAAGAATTAGTATTTAATAACTTAGAGGCTATCGATTTATTTAAAATAAAATAATCATTTGCTCCAGTAACAATACCTGGAGATATTTCTCCAAGTTCTGATATTTTTAAATAATTTTTAGATAATTCTTTTAAAAAAGATGTTTCTTTATCGTTTATTATAGAATTTGACCACTTTTTTAAAGGTTTGTGACGACTAATTTTACTACTAGAAATTAGTTTCATATTGTTTATATTATCATATGTTTTATATGTGATTGATGGCCTAATCTTGGGCTTATTTGTTAAATAAACTAAGCAAATATCTTGTTCGATTTCTTTAAAAACCTTTTCTTCAAAAGTTGTAATTTCAATATAATTAAACTGACTTTCTAAATAGTTTCGTAATCTTTCTGCATATTGAACCTGCAAAAATTCAAAAGGTAATACGAAATAAATAATTCCATTTTGTTTTAGTAATTTTAAACTTCCTAAAACAAATGATACCCAAATATTTTGAAATATATTATCAGATAGATTAAAATAACGTAAAATTTCAGAATTAGTGTCTCTTTCGCTTTGTTTTAACTGTTTTTTTGCTATATATGGTGGATTCCCTATTATTAAATCGTATTTCTTGTTATTTTTTAATGCAAATTTAATAAAATCAGAATGGATTAATTTTACATTATTTTTTCTATTTTTATAATCTTGAATTTTTTCAGGAAATAATTCAATCCCTGTAATATTCTTGTAGTTATTGTGAAGAAGTTCATCCATAAAACGTCCATCCCCAAAAGAGGGTTCTAAAATAGACATACTAAAATTCTTGTTAATTTTAGTTATCATATATTTAATCAATTCATATGGCGTATAAAAAGATCCTGATTGTTTATTATTCATTTTTCTCTCTTCTTAATAAGATATTTGCTTCATTTCCCTTTATAGACAAAATATTTGAAAAATTTATATTATTTGGAATGTCCATATTTTCTGTTAGTAATAAATAATAAGGGTTTCCCTTCTGTTCTTTGGAATTAACAAATGTTTCAAAGTTGCTAAATTTTTGATTAATAATTGTTTGTACAATAATTTGAAAGGGTGATAACGATAAAGTATAACTACCACGTTTTTCTAAATTTTCGTTTTTCAATAGCTCTTCTAATTCTTCTAACTTTATATCTAATTTTGCTAATAAAGCTTGTGTATTTAATGCAAGTCTTCTTTTGTCAGCTGGTAATTTTTCATCGTTCCAAAATTTTTTGTAAAATGCGATTATTGCATTTATAAATTTATAATGTTCGTGTATCTTATTAATATATTGAGTTTCGGCTAAATCTTCTGCATTGTTTATTGTTAATTCTATATTATCCAACATAGCTTTCATTTGTGAAACTATTCTTTCTCTACCCCAAGATATAGTATCTGTTTTGTATGAAAAATCATGTGTTGCGATTGCCCAAGCATGCTCCAAGAATGTTTTTATCTGAATTTCAAATATTAAATTGTGATAATCTTTAAATGGACCTATTTGTTTTGCTCGACAATACATTCTTAAAGAATCATACACGAAATTTTCTGGGCGAATCTTTGTATGTGTTAAATTTGTAGGTCTTGAATATAAAAAATTAAATTTTTCTTTTATAATTTTAGCAGCTTGTTCTATTGTTTCAATATTTTGTACAACAATTGTACAGGCAAATAAATCATCAATTTTTTCAATACCACTGTAACGACCGGTTTCAAGCTTTTGTGCAAAACTTTCTAATGATTTTACGCGATGTATATATAACCACTGATTATTGTTGCAGACTTCTTGCAAGTGCTTATTAATACTTAATTCCAGCTCTTTTGCTACAGGTTCAAGTTCATAATATATGCTTTGTACTTGAGCAGAAATTTTCATCATTTTATTTATACCCTTGATATAAATTCCGTTAATGCATCGTGTCTATCCTTGCGTGGTGGTATTTCGGTAGATGCTCCAGAGCAATTTTCATAATATTTAATAACACATTGATATAGTTCATTTTGTCCTATTAAACTAGAGTACATAGTTGAATCTGTTCCAGAGACAGTTTCTAACATTTCGTAAAACATTTTTATTTTATTAATAAGATTACCATCAATCTCATAAATATTGTTTAATGCAAAATATGCCCATAGTGAATATAAATGGGTTGTATTTTTCTTTTTGAAAAAGGTTGAAGATAATAACTGTGTTTCTTTTTCTATGCTAACAAGGAAAGATTTAATTGTGCTAAAACGGTTAAGTGCATTTTGTGCCATATCTTGTGAAAATACAAAGTCCCCGATTTCTGGATCTTCACCATCTTGGATAATTTTATCATATTTTAAATACAATTCACTAATCGCATCCTGCGGAAACCCGACAAAATCATTTTCTAAAATAATTAACATTAAAATTGAAATAAATTCAGCATCTTTCATTCTAGCAGCTTTACCTTTAGTTGCAATACCAACATTTTTCCAGAATTTATTATCATTCTCTAGATTTTCTTCATTTGCTTCGTTTTCAACATTGTTAATTAACCAACCATCAAATCTTGCATGTCTTAATTCTTGGTCTGTTAAGACTTTAGCATTTCTATTAAGCCTGTCAAAAACTTCTTTCCATAATTCATTCTGAACACCAGTAAGAATTTCTACAGTGAAATTATAATCATAAAATATTGATGATAATTCAGAGTCTTTTTCAATATCTTTCCACTTCTTCCCATCTAATCTTAAATCCCCAAAATCACTAGGAATAGAAAGCTTATTGTTATAAAAATCAAAAATTGTCTGAAGTCTTTGCTTACCATCAACAACAAAATACATTGTTTTCCCATTTTTGATTTCTTTTTGTACATAAATAGCTGGGCAAGGAAAATTATTAAAAATAGTATTTAGAAAAAATTTCTTATCACTTCTACCCCAAATACTTTTACGTTGGTATGGAGGATTTAAATCAATTTGATTCCAAGCATATAAATCTAAAAACCAAGATAAATCCTGCTGCGTAGGATTTCTTTTTATACCCAATTCTTTAATCATAATTATTCTCCTATACTTGATGATATAAATTTTACCATAAACATAATTATTAATGTTTTAATACACCTCCGAAGCAAAGAAGATATATCCTGATATTAAAAAGAGACTTTGTGGTATTTTAGTCGGAAGTTTTTGAAAAATTTGCAAAATTTTAAACGGCGTTTAAAAACCGTTTAAAAAGTGTTTAAATGGTGTTCAAAAATAAAATTTATATTTTCTCAGTATACCAAACCGAATTCCCCAAATTATTAAAATTCCATAAAATTGTCGTCTTTGTAGTTATAAAAAGGTTTGTTTAATTCCGTTTTACAAAAACTTTCAAATGCTGTTTGTAGTTCTTTCGTAAACTTTTTTCTAAATTCATGATAAGTTATTTCTGAGCTTTCTCTTGTCAACTTATTTTTCAAAATCATCTTCAAACCCTCTTATATTATCAAGTTTTATGTTGTATCGCTTGCCATTTTTGTCGACGCAGGTAGCAAAGTCTACAGTTTTATGGGCAAACTTGTTTTTCCATAAACAAATTAACAGTCCAATTTTTTGAGTTTTAAGATTTAAAATCTTTGTTCCGTATAGCATATAATCTTTTTCAACCATAATCTGCTCCTTTCAAACTACACCATTTATCACTTTCTTTGGAGTAAATATCAATGATATATCTAAAATGTATCATTCCAACACAATAATTTTTGAACATAATTTGAATAGCAATTAAACATATTTCATACAATATTTAAATTTTTAATTTCTAATTGATTTGATACAAAATAATCAATAACAATACTTCTGTTGTAAATATTTTTAAATAATTGAAATGAATGTTTATAAACTATTGGGGAGTAACATGGATTTTCACTTTTTCCTTGCAACTTCATATATTGTGTCGTCTCAATAGTCAAAAACAAAGTTCAAGTTATGAGTGAATAAATATCATCTATTCGAACGTATGTAAAATTTTGTAAAATAAGTATAATTTATTTATAATGGCAGAAAAGTCAAAAATTGAATGGACAGAATCAACTTGGAATCCGGTAACAGGTTGCACCAAAATTAGTGAAGGTTGCCAACATTGTTATGCTGAAAGAATGGCAAGACGCTTATATGCAATGGGGCAAGAAAAATACAAAAATTGTTTTATGGTTACAATGCATGAAGATTGTCTCGACGAACCGTTATCATGGAAAAAGCCACAAATAATATTCGTATGTTCGATGAGTGATTTGTTTCATAAAGATGTTCCAGATGAATTTATCATAAAGGTGTTTGAAGTGATGAATAAGGCATACTGGCATACATTCCAAGTTCTCACCAAAAGAGCTGAAAGGCTAGAACAAATTGCACCAAAATTAAGTTGGACAAAAAATATTTGGCTTGGAGTAACTGTTGAATCAGATAATCAAAAAAAACGTATTCCATATTTAATACGTACACCAGCTCATATTAAATATTTGTCAATAGAACCAATGATAACAGAAATCAAAGAATTATCATTGGAAAATATTAACTGGGTTATTGTTGGAGGAGAGAGTGGACCGGGTGCAAGGCCAATTCAAGAGGACTGGGTAACTTCAATAAGAGATAATTGTATTGCACATGAAGTGCCGTTTTTCTTTAAGCAATGGGGTGGTGTAAATAAAAAGATTGCAGGATGCACTCTTCAGGGGCGAGAGTGGAAAGAATTACCTATATAAGCTGAGTATGACACTTTTTGCATCTTCTTTTGTTGTTAAAGCTTTTGACAATAATTTGTTTGTTTTACTACTTATACAGCCTTTTTTTGCTTTTTCGGGATTAAGAATAATTATTTTAGTATTATTTATTAAATTATTTATAGCAGTTATAAGAGCTTGCCTATGAGGGATTTCGGTTCCGTCAGAATCTTTCCAGGATAAAAAGACATTATATAATTTTTTAGATAATTCAAATAGTGTAAGGTTCTCATGTTTTATTATATTTACAATTTGTTCTTCTAATGAAACATATTTTGTTATTGGAGATGTTTTTAACAAATTTAGTTGCATGTTATTATTTTTTAGAGTTTTATCCTCAAGTTCCTCTGCATATTTTTCCAAAAAACTATTGGCTACACCTATTGCACTTGTTATAAGACACAAATAAAATCTATTAGAATCCTCAAGTTTTCCATTTCTTGTTCTTGTAATAGCCGCATTTATCACATAATCCTTATCAAGTTTACTAATTGACCTCTTGATTAAATGTTGTACCACAGTTTCATTTGAACCACCTTTTGACTTAACAAAATCAAATAATCTTTTTAAGTTATTCTCTGAGATATTAAAATAATTGCATAATTTATTTATATCAGGTTCGTTAATTTTACCCAATACTCGCTCTTGTGCAGATTTATTTATAAGTATTAAAATGTCTTTATAATAAGGACTTTGATTTATTAATTCCATTAAATTATCAAAATTGAGTTCTAAAGAAAAGGGGTCAACAAAAACAAAACCCCATTGACTGGATTTAATATAATTTTTTAATGTTTCTGCATGAGTTTCCCAAGAACCGCTGCAAAAAGTACATAACAAGTCATCCAATAATAAAACTTGTTTCTCATTATTAATATTTTTAGTTAATTCCTCAATATTTTCTTCATTCTTTTCTGCTACTACCATTTGTATAGCCGAAAAAGTTCTTTTATTTTTATCTTTATATTTTTCAAATAATTCTAGGGCTAATAAAGGAGAGCCTTTATGTTCATCTTTAAATTTACCAGCACCTGCATATAAATCTATATATGTGTAAGGTTTAGTTTCTTTTTTTGAATAATTTATTCCATTAGCAATGCTCATACTTGTATCAAGCGTTGCCCTAAATAATTTATGCTTGATTTTTGTATGTTGTTTTTCTTCCGTAAAGTGTTTTTGTGCTGTATTTACCATATGCTAATTATAGCAAAAGTTTTATTCAGCATGCGATTTGTAAATATTTTCTTAATTTTTTTATTGGAATAATTGTAGTATTTTGCCATGCGAAAAAATTTATTAGAAAGATTTATTATAATTGGCATAATTTCTATATAGACATTAAAACTCTTAAATTTATTAATTTTTTAAATTTGATAGTTATTATATTCTAGTTCGGACAATGAAAAATTTAGATCTATTGTTTTAACTTCTGAATATGTCAAAGCATAAAGTTTATATAATATCAAATTGATCTCGTTTTCTATATTTGAAACTTCTTTCTGCTTTTTTGTATTTGTTTCATAATCATTAGTTAAAGTTACATCTATAATCTTATTGACTTTATCAATCAATAAAATTTTAATATTTTCAGATATTTTCGGGATTGGAAAATTATTCAACATATCTTTATTGAATCCAATACCCCCATTATAACTTGCAGAAGAGTATTTCTCTTTCATATAAGCAATCGATAAATTACTATTAACTATAGCCATTGCGACTTTTAATATATTTTCATCATCATTTTGAATTACCAATGTTGATTTGCAAGGAATGTACTCACCTTTGGAGTCTAAGTAACAATAAAGTAAAGTTAATCCTTTTATAATTAATTTTGGAACACAAACTTTTTTAGAGTACGAATTTGAAAATTCTTTATAAAAATCGCTTTTATTTACAATAGGAAATTCATAACTGTCCTTCAAATACTTAATTTTCGTTGTAGCCCACTTTGAATAATATTTGCCAATTGTGCCTGTATTCATAATTTTGAATAAATTGTTATTATAATCATTTTCATTAGAAAGTGATTTGATAATAGGCTTTAATTTATATGCATCAGATGTTGCACAAGCACTTTGACATTCACACAGGCTAAATAATTTTAATGGCTGTTTTTCTATTTTATTTATAAAATCCAAATTATCAGAAGATATAAAATCTAATGTATAAGGTGGTTTTAAACCACTTAAGTCTATTGAACGTTTGTCTTTAATAATTTTTTTATCATATTTTTTTATATTAATTTTACCAACTTTTGATTTTGAAATATTCGTTATTATTGAATCAACGAGAGCACTTTCAAATACATCACGGCCTGCAAAAAGAATACTTACTACATTTTTATATATATTCTTGCGCATAGTTTTGCCGAATGGTCTCGCCAACCATTTGTCAGGAGTAATAAATATCATATTTCCTTTACTGTTTAGGAAATTATAACCTTTTTCAAAGAATGCAATATAAATATCCCAATTACCTTTTGCCCATTCAAAATGTTTTGTTATATATTCTCTCTCATCCTGTAGTCCGACATTAAACATTGTTTCCGAATCAATATATGGTGGATTCGCTATCACAATATCAAATTTATCAACATTGAACATCCATTTTGGATTAAACCAAAAAGAGGATTCATCTTTATCGTATGGACTCCAATCGGCCAATCTTGCGGCACTTTCAAAAGTTGCCCCAAGAGTTAATACTTCCTGTTTTATCTTTAATCTAAATTCATTATCTCTGTTTTGTATTTCAGTTTTCTTTTTTGAAGTATTTGCACGAAAATACATAGTCCTTACTTTTTCTAATTCTTCTCTTAATTTTACTATTGTCGGGAACGTCGAAAATAAGTTGTCTTGCGGCAAATCTATCAGAGTATTAGCAGCAACAAATTTTGTTTCAAGGTTTGGAAGGGCAAGTATTCCCATGTTAGGTTTATTTTTGTTTGGTTTTTCTTCAACTATAAGTGATATGAAAAATCTTAACCTTGAAATTTGTGTTGCTATTGGTTGAATGTCAACACCAAAAATGCAGTTTTGAATTAAATATAATTTTCTTGAATAATCCATTTCATTGTCGTTAAACTGCTTTTCGATAATATTTATAGCTTCTTCTCTTGCCTCTAAATCATCAATTTGACTTGCTTTTTCAATTTGAGAACTTTTCCATTTTTTGTTATGCGGATCTAATTTAGACAATACATGGACTAATTTATGCAAAAGTCCCATTGGAAAAGCACCCGAACCACATGCAGGATCTAAAATTTTTACATTATTAACTGCATTAATTAACACATCTACTTCACTATCAAAGAATGAATGTGTTTCAGAATATGAAAGCAATTCTTTTAGTTTGTTGTCAATATTTTCAATTTGTAAATTTTCTACTTGTGTTTTTAAATATTGGATAAGAGATTGTTCACACATATAATCTACTATTTCACGAGGAGTATAATATGATCCTGTAGATTTTCTTGCAGTTGTTTTTGTTTCGGGGTTATGAGCAGCCAATAGATTTTCAAAAACTCGTCCTAAAAGTTCTGGGTCTAATGCAATTTCTTCTTCCACTGGAGTTGTTTCATCAATAGTAAATTTATATGAGTTTAATATGGGGAATAAACCTCGTACTTTTGCTTTTTTATAACTTTTATTATTGTCAAAATGTGCCGATAAATCGACAGTTTTTTCATGTTCTAAGAAGAAAATATCATCAGGAATTTTTAAGAAGTTTCTTGAGTCATTATCAGTAAAGCAATCAATATATTTACCGTTTCTTTTATCATCAGCACATTCAAACAATCCACCATTTAAGAATGGTATATCTTTGAACATATTAACTATTTCTTGCGGGTTGTTTAAATATTTTGCATATCGGAATAAGTTGTTTACATCATAACCAGTATTTTTACCTTGAAATCTGTCTTCTGAACGAAATCCTCGCCTATCCATGGGTTTTGATAAACACCCAAAAAACAAGTTTTGAAGCACAACTTTATAATATAAATCTCCCTGGCCTTTATATTCGGTCTTTAATAGGTCTAAATAGGTCTGTTTATCAAAGATTTTGCCATTTATAAGTCCTTTCTCTTTTATAAACCAGTCAAATATAATTCTTGTAACCATTCTTATGCCGAACATTACATTATCTTTTATAGTATTATTTTTTGAAAGTTGACATGTATCCATAGTCCAAAAGAACCAGTTTGAAAGTTCGGTATAAAATCTTTTGTTCAATTCCGATACACTTAATGCTTTTAACCAGTTCAAATGCAGTTGAACAAAATTTGATACGTTGAATTTATTCTTTATATTTTCAAAAGACATGTCGGATAAAATATCAATGTGTGCTCGGTGCGGA
The DNA here is from genome assembly GCA_944325615.1 of Candidatus Gastranaerophilales bacterium. Taxonomy (GTDB): domain Bacteria; phylum Cyanobacteriota; class Vampirovibrionia; order Gastranaerophilales; family Gastranaerophilaceae; genus Scatenecus. The sequence continues at coordinate 10,165 of CALVAU010000155.1, forward strand.
TTATTAAAGTTTATATCTTTAATTAAAATAACCTTTTCCAAAACATCTTTATTATCATCCTTTTTGTTTAATCGTCTGTCAATAATTGAAAATGTTAATTTGTCCGCATATTTGAATAATATAAATGCGGGAATAGGTCGTTGTTTATTAATTTCTCTTGTAATGTCAGATAGTTGTTTTTTGGTATAACTTTCGCCTTTTAACTCAATAGCAAAAAACCAATATGTTTCTATTGCTCTGTTATCAACAATTTCGCTTGTTATTGTTGTTTCTTCAGAATTTAAATCATTAGCCTGCAACTCAAATAAAAATTCCACATTTTCCCATTCGGAGAATAGTAATTTATGTTCATTAAAAGAACTTATTAAAAATTTGTTTTTAAATTCATCAAGTGAATTTATCGCATACTGTCTTTTTGTTGTATATCCTAGTGTTGTAAATAAATCTAACGAGTTCTGTAAAAGATTATTTTTTGAAAAAGCTTGTAAATTGTTCTTTATTTCATTTTTTGTCATTAATTTTCTCCATCAATTATGAGCCAAGTAATCAATTCAAAATCATCATCAGATTTTATTTGATTCTCGTTTGTCGGTAATATTCCACATCTACCTGATGTTTTGTCAAATAAATTATTTTGGTAATATTTAGTTATTCCACTTATGGCAGATTTTAAAAGTTTATTATAAAGTTCTAGTCCCTCTTGTGTTTTGATTCGTTCATTAAATTTATTGCACAAATTCATATACGGTTCTGTTTTGCCTAAACACAGTGCTTTATAAATATCTAAAATTTCTCTTGATTTTTTATAAGTGTATAAAATTGAACCATCATTTTTTACATATACCAAATAATAAGGTTGTAATTTGTTTAGCTTTGAATTTTCAATCGAATTATTTTTTTGTTTCAAGCAGAAAATTATACCATTATTACCAACTTTGTTACCGTTATTATCAGTATTTGGTGTAATTGCACAAATACCTGTCGGCATATTTTTTAAACTGTCTTTTCGTGTTTCCATTAAGTTTCTTAAATCATTTTGGAGGTCTTCAAGTGAAAAGTCTGATAAACTCAAATCTTGTATTGAATTTTCAGTATCATCTACCCCTTTTTCTTCAATAATTTTCTTTAATTGTTTTTCACGATAGGTTAAATCTCTCTTGATAACATCCTCTTGGTTTTGTTCTTCTAATAGATTATCATCAGCAGTTGCAGAAGCATCTGCCAATATCATTCTTGCTTCAACCCTATTCCTTAATTGAATGTATGACTCTAAATCTTCAGTAGGCCAGAAACATATCATTTGAATAGAATTGTTGATACTTCCAATTCTATCAATACGACCAAATCTTTGAATTAAGCGAACAGGATTCCAATGGATATCATAATTTACAACAGTATCACAGTCTTGTAAGTTTTGCCCCTCTGAAATACAATCCGTAGCAATTAAAATATCAATTTGGTCGTTACCTGTTCTCATTTCTCCAAGTTTTGAATAAGGAGAAAAGTTTTCAAGAATATCATCAAATTTATTTACATTGTTGTATGTTGAAACTGTATCACTACCTGACACAAGAGCAACATTTAAGCTTAAATTTTTTCTGATATAATCGCTTAAACTGTCATACAAATATTTTGCGGTATCACTATAAGTTGTAAATATCAAAAGTTTTTTATTTTTTTGCTTTAATTTATCGGTAATAATATCTTTTAAATATGATAATTTTTTGTCACGATCCTTTGTAATCATAGTTGCCATATTATAAATTTTTTCAATCTGAACTCTATCCTCTAACAATTCTGTTTTCCATTTGTGAACATCCAAATCGCTTAAGTCATATTCCATTTTTTTACCGATTATAAACTCACTTTCGGCAATTTCGGAATCATCATAAAAATCATTTGAAATGACATCATCAATGGCTATTTTTGAATTACTATTATTTTGTTCAAATTTCTCAATTAATGAAATTCTGTTATCGATTTTGTCCAAAGTTTTTTTCATTGATATAGTAAACGAAGCAATAGAACTTTCAAGTCGTTTCAAAAATCCCATCTTCATCATACCAATTAAGTAATTTTCACGATCTTCCTGTGACATATTAGTCTGTTTTTTAGACTGATATTTTTCGTGATTTTTTATAACATATCTTGATGGTCTAAATAAGAACAATTTGTATTTAAGGATTTCCTCATTCAATTCTTTATAACTTGGAAATTTATCTTCAGTATCTATTGATGGGGTTTTTGTAATAGGATTTTTCCTTTTTGGAAAGTTTAAAGTCTTTTCATCTGTGAATTTTGAGTATCCTATTTTAATATGTTTTCTTGAACGAGCAATAGTCAATTCTTCCAACAGTTTGAAAAAATTAGCATTTAAGTTATTTAATAGTTCATTTTTATCTCTATTATCATCTTTCGCCCATTCAATATATTTTTTATTCGCGACCTTTATTGCACCCTCAATACTTGGGATTTGCATTGTTTCGGTAAATGCTTTATCATCATCAAGCGAAATAAACCTTATTTGATTTTTCAAATCGTTCAATGAAGTATTGACAGGAGTTGCTGATAATAACAAAACTTTCGGTTTCCTTTCTCCGGTTTTTATAATATCAAGCAACTTGTCATAGCGACTAATTTTAGTTATATTGCCATATTTATCAGTTTTACTTACTGTTGCGTTTCTAAAATTATGTGATTCATCTATGACAATTAAGTCAAAATCATTGAAATTAATATCTCTATCAATGTCTTTTGCTGTTAGCATAGATTGAGATAAGAATTTAAGCCTTAAATTGTCATCTTTAAATATATTTTTCGGGTGGTGTTCTTCAAATCTCTTCCAGTTATTTTCAAGTCTTTTAGGTGCTAAAACTAAACATCTGTTTTTACCTTTACATATAAAATATTGAATTATACCAAGTGCGGTAAAGGTTTTCCCCAAACCTACACTGTCCGCAAGAATACAACCATTGTATTTATTCATCTTATTTATTGCAGATTTTACGGCATCTTTTTGGAATGGATATAAAGTATTCCATATTTTTGTTTCAATAAACTTTTTATTTTTTTCGATATCTTCTAAATTATCATTTTTGATTTTTGCTTCAAATAAATGGTATAAGGTTTTATAATAAACTTGTTCTGGAGAGTTCTCTTTGTATATGGCTTCAATATAGGCTAAAATTTCTTTTTTAGCATCTTCGGTGTTTTCATTCCAGAGTTCATTAAACCATTCTTTTAAATCTTTTTTACTGTTATCACTATCAATAATTGTGTTTAGTTCAAAGTTAGAACAATCATTTATACCAAGTCCGCAAGTCGTAAAATTAGAACTACCAACAACGGCATCAACAACCCTGTCATTGTGGTCTTGTTCAATATGGTACATTTTACCGTGTATTAGGGTCTTTTTATTATCTTTTTTCGGTGCTGTGCGAATTTCTATATTACTCTGTTTTAACCACTCATAACATTCTTTCGCTACTTGATTTTGTTGCAAAATATTATCAATGGCGATATTTTCATCTTGAATTTTAAATATTTTAAATCTTTTATTTTTAAGACTTAAATTCTCAACTGATGAAGGTTCGCCTAAAATAAATTTAACTTCCGAAACTTTATTTTTTAACTCCTCTTTCAAAGCATAAAACGCATAAATGGTAAAATAAGCAGAAACTATTTTTAATTTTGATTTGTCACTATATTTGTCAAAATTTTCTTGTATCACTTTTTTCAAGAAGTTATATACATTTCCTCTTTTTGCATTATCTCTTATACTTGATAATTGTTCTTGTTTCATACTTTGCATAATCCTATCTTATCACAAAAATTATAAATCGTGTATCGTGTAATAACTCTGTGAATTCCGCAGTTTTATGGTATTTACCGTTTTAATAAAGTCATCTGCCATTTTTATCTAATGTAGAATTTTAAGTGTTACATATTCCACACCCAAATTGTGAATTTTGCCTAATTTACTAAACTTTTTTATAATAATCTACATACTTAATATTAATAACAAGTTAAAATTAATGTAGCAACTGCCTAGGATGTTTCAAAATTAATTCTTTGGGAAAACTAGTAAATATAAAAACAGAGTAAGAAGTTATAAATAATATTAAATACAGCAATAATTTACATCCAAAATGTGAATTATATATCTTTCAAAATCTTGATTATATCGTTTGCCGGTGATTAGTTTTGATATATAACTTTCAGTTAGGTTCAGTCTTTTTGCGAGCGTTTTTTGAGATAGTTTTTTCTGCAATAATTTAAAACGTATCATTTTTTCTCTGTGATACAGAAAATGACTTCCACCTTTTTCCATATTATTTGGACTTTTTGACATTTTTTGTTCAAGCAATTCAATTTGTTTCCTTAATTCTTTACGCATAAAAACTCCTTAAAATCAATTGGGTAAGCATTGGGGTACACACATTTTAACTCGTTTTGCGGAAACATCAAGTTATAAATATTTTTCCGTAAATTCTAATTCAAAACTATCATTAATTTTCAAAAGTTTAAATTTTTTATTCTTTTTTAAAAAATTAGTTAATACTGATGTATCTCCGTCTATATCTACATTAGCTTTTTTATTATCAACTTGTTGACTTGGATGATATGGACAATTTGCTTTTTTATTCCACGCATATGCAATAAGATTAATATTTTTATTTTCGTTTTGTTGTATGTTTTTAATTTGTTCAAGATAATATTTTTT
>CALVAU010000156.1 GCA_944325615.1 Candidatus Gastranaerophilales bacterium
AATATAAATTTAATTTATGATAAAAATTCCCAACTAAAACTCGGACAATATGCACTTATCGGACTCGCTGAACCTAAAGTTAACATTGACAAAGCTGTTGTAAATCTTGATAGCTACAAAATACTACTCAACGATGAAACCGTTAACAAAACTATTATTTTGAACGGAAAAGATTTCATTTTAGAAGATTTCACAAATAACAAGAGAATAAAATTTTCAACAAACAATGATTTATATGTAGGTAATAAAAATTCAAAGATAAAAGCCGATGTTGATATCAAGCTTCCTTTGAAAAAAATTACTCAAGACAAAATTCATATTAACGGACAAATAAAAGATCTCAATCTTGCTGATTTTTCGACTTACGCAAAGTACCTGTCTAAAAATAAAATTGAAAAACTTACAGGTATAATCAATTTGAATGTTGCAACATCTACAAGTATTGATAATCAAAAACAATTAATAGGCAATCTTCAAATTGATAACTTTGGAATAATGCAAAAAGATTTGTCAGCTTCTATTTACAACAAAAATAAGCTTAACATTAACACTAATTTGAGCTTAATTCAAAACGGAATAGAAATTAACGAACTCACCTTAAAATCAAAAGGCATAGATACTCTAATTTCAGGGAAAATCGAAAAAATAACATCAAAAAATCCAACAACAGATCTTAAAATTTCAATAAACAAATCAAGAATAGAAGAAATACTTCCCCTAATCCCCGGCGAAGAAAATCTTGTACCGGAATTTAACCTATATCTTCTAAAAAAATATAAATATTTCGGCGATGTAATCGGTAATCTTGAAGTAAAAGGGACTCTTCCTGAACCTTCAGTAACCGGCAGCATTCTTTCAACTAACGGTTATCTAATGGAACCTCTGCCAAACAATACTCCAAAAGCTACGATAAAATTAGCTTTTAAAGGAGATAAGACGTACTTGGATGCAACAGTTCCTGCAAGTCAGACTCAGACTGTATATGTAAAAGGCGGAATTGAATTATATAAAGATAAAGCTGCAGATTTAACAATCAAAAGTACCAACAGAGTAGATTTAGAAATTGCGCAAAATGTACTCAACCCCCTACATGAAATTCTAAAATTTGACTTAGGCCCTGTCCCAATAATGGATATCAAAGGTAAAGGAAACATTAATCTTCACGTTGTCGGAAACAAAAAAGACCCTCATGCCTGGGGCGTATTCAATTTTGAAGATACAACAGCTTCTTTTCTTGATATTCATAATATGACATTGAAAAACGGAAAAGGCTCTTTAAAATTTGACGATCAAAACACTCATTTCAAAACAGAAAGTGCAACATTGAATAACCAACCTGTATCTGTTGATGGCACCTGCACTTTACTCGGGGTATTGAATTTCAAAGTATCAGGCCTCAATCAAAGGACATCAGATCTTTTTAAAATTATCCAAACATCGCCAATGCTAAAAGATATCCAAAACTTGGTATCGCCTGTAAAAGCAGCTGATGGATTGATGAATATTAATCTTAACCTGACAGGACAAGTAAAAGATGTAAATGATGTTGTATTTAACAAAAATATCTTTGCAAACGGAACCCTAGAGCTCACTAAGAACACAATAAGTATAAAAGATGTTCCTATGCAATTGAAAAACTTATCAGGTTTTATCAATTTTAAAAACTTAGATGCTGACTTTAGCCTTTCATCCAATATGTCAAATTCAAAAATCCGCACAATTGGAAAAATTAAGGATATGCACCTTGATGCAAATGTAATTTCAGACAAATTCACATTATCAGATGCAATACAAATGACAATGCCTGAAAATAAAAATATCCCGTTTTTAAAAGATTTATCAACAATCAGCACAAGTTTTATTGCGCAATACAAAGGCGGAATTGATAAAATAGATTACAACGCACTATCTGTAAAAGGTAAAATATACAAAAACAGAGGAAGCAAAAGTATAATCATAACTGATGGCGGTACATTTAATCTTCAAAATTCAAAATTAAAAATTTCTCCGCTGCAAGGTACTTTTAATAATAATCCATATATTTTGACAGCTGATATATCAAATATTTTGACTCCAAAACAAGATATAAACGGATATTTTTCAATGTCAAATATAAATCTTGCAAACCTTGAACATCTAAAAACTTTGGATATTTTCCCAAAAGATTTCAACCCGCAAGACATACATGATATGAAAGGCTTTTTGGATATTACCGCAAGAATGAGACATAATGACCTTTCTCTTTTCACAAAACTTGACAATACTGAATTTGTATATGCCCCTAAACATTTAAAAGTTAAGTTTAACAGTGGTAATATCTTAGTTAGAAACAATACACTTTCTCTAAATAAAATAAGTGCATATTTTGGCGAAATGCCGGTATTTATAGATGGTAAAGTCTATGATTTTTACAAAAAACCTGACTTAAGTTTGTATGTAAACGCTAAACCAACACAAGAATTTTTTGACCAATTCTTTAATAACAAAGCGGTCTATCCGATAAAGTTAAAAGGTGATGTAATTTTATCATCAAAAATCAACGGCCCACAAGATAAGATTTCTTCAAAAACAGAAGTAAAAATTGCAGAAAATTCAAATCTGTATTATATGGGAGCGACAATAGGAGATACGACAAACCCTGTTAAACTATACCTTGACAGCATCTATACTCCGAAATGGGTAAAAATAAACGACTTCAAATACGATAAAATCATAGCATCGCAAAATAATAAAAACTTTGCAAACACTCAATTAATCTCAAACGGAACTCTGGAATTTTTACCGAATAACAATGTCGCATTTAAAAACTTTAGAGTAAAAACCGAAAATCCAACAGATGCAAAAATATTCAACATAATATTCAGAAAACCTTTTATGAAACAGGGAATTTTTACATCTGATTTATTGATAAACGGCACATCATTGCGTCCTAAAATTCTAGGTAAATTTGAAATAACAAGTATTGATATACCATTTTTTGATTCAACAATTAATGATGTAAGCCTTGATTTTAAACAGGACAAAATTAATATTGCATCAAAAGGTGTTGTACTAACAAACAGAGTGAACTTATCTGCGGTTATGAAAAACGATCTTGTGCCGCCATATAAAATTGAAAATCTTAAAGTAAAACTAAACGACCTTAATATAAACAAAATTACAGATGCAATAAGAGATTATGAATCAGATCTATACAGAAATAAA
>CALVAU010000157.1 GCA_944325615.1 Candidatus Gastranaerophilales bacterium
AGTTAAATCATTTTTTATAGTCATCTCCTGTTTTATATTCTTTTTATTATTGACAGCAACGACTTCTTGTTCTCCTGTTAATAAGTTCATTGTATAAGTTAAAGTAGTTTTACTTGGATATTTATTCTGGCTTGTAAGTTTATTTCCATGCCACAAATCTTTTATTTTTGTATTATCAATTTTATATTCTATAGATCCGTCAGAATTTTCTTTATATTTTATTCCTTCTTCCTTTAAGCTATTTATAAAATCTTCTCTGTCATCTTGTGCTAATTTTGTTAATGGTTCTTTTTGATTATCTTTCTTTTTTTGCTGAACTGTATCAACATTAGAGAATGAATAATCTTTGAATACTGAAACTGATGGTTTCATTGTATTATCCAATCTTACACTTGAAAATTGAACATTTTGATTTGCTGCATTTGATTGCATTACTTTTAACGTTGTCATTTTTACACCTTTTAAAATTCCCCTTTTATCCTTATTTCTATAAAGTTTTTTTCTTTATTTTTTTTGACCTGTTTTTATTTATTTTTTCTATATCTATCTCATATCAAGACTTTAAGATACTTTACATTTTGTTACATTTTAGTTTTTGCTTTGTGCTACAATTGTCTTATGGAAAGAAAACCAATAGTTGCAATAGTAGGAAGACCAAATGTCGGCAAATCGACATTTGTAAATCGTCTTTTAGGATCAAGAAATTCAATAGTTGATGACCAACCCGGAGTCACTCGTGACAGAATTTATTTTGATGTAGAGTGGCAAAACAGACCGTTTACAGTAATTGATACCGGCGGTATTATTCCTGGTGATGAAGATGAAATTATGATTTCTATTTATGACCAGGCTAGAATTGCTTGTGAAGAAGCTGATAAAATCGTTTTTCTTGTAGATGGAAAAGAAGGCGTAAACCCTGTTGATTTTGATATCGCAAATATATTGAGACAATCCGGAAAGCCTGTTATTATCGCAGTAAACAAGCTCGATAACCCTGAATCTTTATATATGATTAATGATTTCTACTCACTTGCACTTGGTGATCCTATCGGAATTTCAGCTCTTCATGGAAGTGGTGGTGTCGGAGATTTGTTGGATATCATCACAGAAGATTTTGAAATTGATGATTCTGTTGAAGAAGATAACAGAATAAAAATTGCGATTGTAGGAAGACCAAATGCAGGTAAGTCCTCTATCGTTAACAGCCTTTTGAATGAAAAAAGGGTTATTGTATCGGATATTTCAGGAACTACAAGAGACAGCATCGACAGCGAAATATCTTATAACGGCAAAGATTTTGTAATCGTTGATACCGCTGGTATCAGAAAAAAAGCAAAAGTAGAATATGGTGTTGAAAAATTTGCCGTAGATAGAGCAATCAGATCAATCAGAGATTGTAATGTTGCGTTACTTGTAATTGACGCAAAAGAAGGAATTTCAGATCAAGATAAAAAAATCGCATCAATTATATTGGAAGCTGGCAAAGGTATTATCATTGCAGTTAACAAATGGGATTTGATTGAAGATAAGAAAGCAAATACAATAAATCAGTTTGACAAAAAATTATCCAACGAAATTCCGTTCTTGGAATTTGCTCCAAAAATTTATATTTCTGCTCTTACAAAACAAAGAATAAACCAAATTTTTGAAAAAGCTGAAGAAGTATATTCTCAATGCACTAAACGCGTATCCACAGGATTGTTAAATAAGGTTATGAAAGAACTATACTCTCTTAACCCTCCAACATCAGTGAAAGGTAAGCGTTTGAAGATTATGTACACAACACAATCCAGCATCTGTCCTCCAACTTTTGTAATTTTTGCAAACAATGCTGATTTATTAAAAGATCACTACAAAAGATATATAGAAAACAAACTGCGTGAAGCTTTTGGCTTCTTTGGAACTCCAATCAGAATTTCAGTCAGAGAACGCAGTGATAAAGATAAAAAATAAAAGACCGATTAATTAAAATCGGTCTTTTTAATATTTAATATTATTCATCTTCTTGGCGCTTAATCATACCTGATGTTACGGCATATAATGCTGCCGAAATTTCGGCAGTTGTTGTAAACGGTCCGTATGATTTAATAAATTTTGCAGCATCAAAAATATTCAAATACTGTTGCAATTGAGCTTTTGATGCTTCTGTCAAATTGTAAGAAGCCAAAATGTTTTGAATGTAATTTGATACTTTATCTTCGACATCTGATTCTGAATATCCATCATCTTTTGAAGATAATTCAACCTTATCGCCCTCTTGTTTTTCTGTTTTGGAAGATTTTTCGGATTCTTTTTCTTCTTCCACTTCTTTTAATTCTTCTTCATCATCCACCGACGCTGCAGCTGAGGTATAAGCCTTTGCTGATACTCCTGAAACTTCCATATTTACCGTCCTTTCTAAAAATAGTACATGACAGTTATCGGAAACTTTTTATCTAAACTTTATATTTTATTAAGAAGTGTAAATAAGACCTTTAAAAAATCTATTTATTTTACAATCCCTTCAGTTTCATTGTACATAATCATATAAAAATCTGGGCTTGTCATATTTGGATTTCTTTTCATGAATTTTTGCACATCAAACTTTTCCAAATATTTATCCAATTTTTCAACAACTTTAGGACGGTCGGAATGCTCGTTTTTAAGATTACTTATATAAGAATTGACCATTGATTTAACCTCGTCCTCTGTAAGAATTGGCATTCCACCTAATCTCACCTCATCAGGCTCATCTTCTTCCAAGTATTTCTTCAATTCTTTTTTAGGATCTTCTTTTTGTCTTTTTCCGTTACTGTCAGAAGATGTTGAGGATGAAATAGCCTTATTAAAAGGATTGTTAACCGAATTAAACATATAATGTCTCCTAATTTAAGACATTTACGGCTTTATATGAAAAATACTTTAATTAAATCCTCTATTTAGAGGGTTAGATAAGTTTCTTTTAGCAGTTTTGCATCTTCTTCAATATTTGGACTTTCACAAACAAGTACACCTTTAACGCCAAAGTCTTTCAAAACCTTCAACAAATCAACATAATTCATGTCAGATTCTTTTAAGTTCAAATGTTGTCTTTCACCTTTTGCGGTATATTCAATACCTGCAAGGTGTCCGTGAAAATTAGCAAGTGCATAATCACCGATTTTGTTTCCAATACTATCCAATATATAAGAAAACTCATCTTTTGTATTATATTCACCTGCAGATCTTGCGTGAAGATGCGAAAAATCTACACATGGAAGTACATATCCTTCAAACTCTTTTGAAAGATTTATTATCTCCTCTAAATCTCCCCACTGAGTTGCTTTTCCAGTAGTTTCAGGCCTAATCCATACTTTAAAATTCTCTTTTTCCATCAAGTCAATTATCTTTGCTACCTGAGTTTTTACTTGGTTATAGACAACATCCTTGTCTTGCCCTAAGTAATATGCAGCATGGAATGTAATACTAAAAGCTCCTGTATCTCTTGCAGCAACAGCGGTTTCAAAAACTCTTATAACACTTGCTTCTACTTTTTCTTCTTCTCTTGCATTTAAATTAACATAAAAAGGAGCGTGAGCAGTTAAAATAAGATTTTTTTCTTTTGTTGTTTTATTTACAAAAACCCTTGTCTCATCATTCATTCTGACGCCATGTACAAATTCAAGTTCCATGCCGTCTAAATCCATTTCGTTTAAGATTTCAAAAGCTTTTGAATAACTGCCTTTTCCTGTACTCAATGGCATTCCCGCTGTCAAAAAATTCAATTTATCAAAATTAAAAGATTTTTGCAAAACTAACTCCTATCCAAACTGCTATTAAACCTAAAATTATACTCAATAACAAATAGACTGAAAGCTGCATAAATTGGGCATTTTTAAGCATTTCAAACAATTCCAAAGAAAAGGTACTAAAAGTAGTAAGTCCACCACAAAAACCCGCTGTCAAAGCTAGTTTCAAGGATGTATTTATTTCTGGCTTATCAATAAATATTGCATATAAAAATCCAAGAATAAAACATCCTAGTATATTTACAGCAAACGTCGCAACAGGAAGATTTATGCTCAAATACCTCAAAGCACAAAAACCTGTAAGATACCTCAATACAGCACCAATTCCGCCGCCAAGAAATACTGCAATGACATTTTGCATCTTATTAGACCTTTACTCTCATAACCTGTTCTAATATTTCACAAACATCAGCCACATATTTTGCACAGTTATTTTTTCTTTCAATCCCTTGAAGATTCTTTGAAAGCACTCTGCAACAGGTAACTTTATTTCTCTTTTTGAATTCTTCTACGATGTAGGCGGCTTTTTCTCTTGCTGTTACAGGGTTTCCATAAGCATTATCTCTTCCAAAGTGCAAACCTACAACTATTTGCGCTGCAGCAACAGCACCGCAGACACAACCAGAAGACATACCACCTGCAAAAGCTGTAGCAACAGGCAACAATGACTTATCACACAAGCCCTCATCAATTACAGTTTTTATTACACTTTCGCAACATGAGCATCCGCCGTTTTTATAATATTCAATTGCTTTATCTTTCATAATTTTCTCACTATCTTATTTGCACCGGCATAATCAGACAAACAAAGTCGTCTTCGCAATCAGGTCTTAAAACTGTTGCTGAAAGACTTGTATTTAAACCGATTTTTACATTATCACAATCCATATTCTTCAATGCTTCCAATACAAATTTGTAATTGAATGCAATGTCCAATTCTTCAGAATTATATACAATGTCCAATTCATCTTCAGATTTACCACTGTCCGGAGTGTCTGCTAATAATTTTAATTTTCCTTCAGAGAAAGATAATTTAACTATACTTGTCTTATCATCAACCATGATTGATACACGTTCAATAGCTGAAATTAAAGCTGATACTGAAACTAGAGCCTCTTTAGGACTTTCATTAGGTATCAATTGATTATATTTAGGGAATTGACCTTCCAAAAGTCTTGATATAGTTATTGTTCTTTCACTTTTGATTATTAGTTTTGTACGTTCGGTATAAATTTTTACAGCTTCTTCTTCTATAAATGAACTCATTTTAATAAATTCATTAAGAGTTTTTGAAGGAATTATCAATTGACTTGTTCTTCCGTCTTTGTTTTCAATCTTTTCTCTTACTCTAGCAAGGCGGTTTCCATCAGTTGACGCTATTTCCAAAGTATCTCCAGAAATATCACAGACTATACCTGATAAAAGGTTTGATGTTTCATAGTTTGCAGCAGCAAAACCAGCTTGGCGTACAGCTTTTGTCAAAGGTTTGATAGCTATTTCAAAACAATTTTCTTCATTCAATTCTACATTGTATACCTCTGGAGGAAACTCGTTTGCTGAAATACCGATGATATCAAACTTTGAGTTTTGGCATGTAATATTTACAGTACTTTCGCCTTCTGCCATTTCGAAAGTTATTAGTTTATCGCCTAACTTTGATACTATTTCGTTTAATTTCTTAGAAGGAAGTGTAATCCTGCCTTCTTCTTCAACTTGAGCATCAACTAAAGCTGCAACGGTCAAATCAAGATCTGTAGCAACTAGTCTTATGGTACCTTTATCAACTGTTTCAATTAATATATTCAAAAGCACCGGTTGCAATGCTTTCATACTTGTTGCTCTTTCTACAATCTTTATTCCGTTATATAAATCTTCCTTTTTTACAAAAAATTTCATTCTTTACTCCTTATATACTCCCTTTTAATAAAATTATATAATAAAAAGTTTCCAATAAGTAGTTTGAGTATATAAAATAAAACAAAAATTCACGTTCTAAGTTTTTCTACATTATTCTAATATACTATATATTAATTAAATAAATATATATATAAATAATAATAGTAGTAAGCTCAATTTATTTGTAGAAAACTAACTGAAACTATTGCAGGACTTGCTTTTTAGATTGTAGAATTCTTTGTAGAATATTTTAGATATCTTTGTAGAAAAAACTGTTTAAAACTATATACATCAATTTTGATGTAGAAAACTCATGAGTTTTCTACTGAAATATACATAGTTTTCTACAATGATTAAACAGGTGGGGAATTGCAATTTTATATGTTGGTATTGCTTGACATAGGAGTTTTTTTATGGTATAAAAAGTGTGGGGTAAATGTATATTTATAAGTCTTGTCATACGACGAGACTTTCTTTTTCGCTATGCACCCTTGCTATTATTGGGTTTTAGGCCTGTTTTTTCTCTTTAGGGATTTTCATTATAGAGCATGCCTTTTGTCATGCCAAAAATGTAAAGTTTTGTAAAAATATATAATTTTTATATATTCTTTTTGTCAATAAATTTGTAACAAACTTTTTTATATAAGTATAAAGAGGTATAATGTATTTATGGACAAAAGAGAGTTTACAGTAATCGAAAATAAAGAGTTGACTGAAAGCAAGCCTAAAGAAGATGTAAAATCAAAACATCATACAAATCCTATTTTGAGAAAGCTTGCCAGATTTCATCTCGAAAAGGCTGAAACTTTCTCAGTGAAAGACTTATTTAAAAAGTAGGTAATGTATAATATAAAAAATCAGGTATTCAATGAGTTGTCGAAAACACAGAAATCAATGCTGTGTTCTTCTTTGCGTGCAATAGTAAAAAACTCTCCAAATGCAGATATAGAGAAACTTTTCGATAATTTTGCAGATGATGAAAGATATTATTTAGAGATAAATAATCCGCATTTTGAGTTTTTGGCAGAGATTCTGGATGATGAAAATTTCCGTCATGATGCGTTATTGTTTATGAATGAATGCAGGAAGTATTATGATTACAAAAAGTCTCAGGAGCCTATAATCAAAGCGCAGAAAGCATTTGAAAAGAAAAAACGGGAATTTTTGAAGGAAGTTAAAATGGGGCATGAACTTCCGACAAAGAAGCAATTATACTATTATGACAGACTTTGCAAAAAGTATAATATTGAAAAAAAAGAATTAAAATCAAAACTGGAAGCCAGAAATGAGATTGACAGAATTATAAAAGAACATGAGAAGGAGAATTTATATGGAATTTAACAGTATACAGGATTTCAGATCTAATTTTACGCAGGTATATCACAAATCAGTTGTGCCGATGCTGGCTCCGTATGAAACGGAAAGGATAAATATAAATGGTAAATTTAAAATATTGGCTGTTGTTGTTTTAATATTATTTGTATTATTAGGATTGAGTTATTTGGGTATTTTGGGAGAACGTTTTCAAAGACCGCCTGTGTATACTCTTTTTGTTGTTCCAATAATGTTTTGTGTTTTTTGCATGAAGATGATGAGCAAAAACTTTGAAAACAAATTGAAATCAACGGTTATGCCAAATCTTATGAAAGCATTCGGCAATTTTGTCTGGACTACTGCTTATGTAATAGATACGCAAACAGTTAAAGATACAAAAATCTTCTCAAAATTTGATCACAAAGATAATGATGACAATTTTTTTGGAACATACAAAGGTTTATCAATAAATATTAACGAAACAGAACTTTATTACTATAGAAAAGACTCAAGAGACAGATTAAAAAAAGAAATAGAATTTAAAGGAGTGCTTGTAGAAATAGATGTCAAAAAGCCATTTAAAGGACATACGATAATAAGAAATCGTTGTTATTTGTTTAATGACAGTGCTTATGAGGAAGTAAAACTGGAAGATCCTGAATTCAGCAAACTATATTATGTAGATTCAAACGACCAGATTGAATCAAGATATCTTTTGACGACATCTTTTATGGAAAGATATAAAAATATAAAAAATGCTTTCGGCGGAAGTTCAATAGAGGCTTCTTTCAAGAATAACAAACTAATTCTTGCAATAAGCACAGAAAGAGACCTGTTTAAACTGGGACGCCTTGGCTGCCCCGTAAATGACACAAAACAGTTTACTGAATTGTTAAATGAATTTGTTTCAATTCTTGCGATTGTTGATGAATTGAAATTAAATCAAAATATAGGACTTTAACGGATGGATAAAATGGAATATAACAGTATACAGGATTTTAGAACAAATTATACACATGTTTACCATTCCTCGGTTGTTCCAATGCTGGAAAAGTTAGAGAAAGAGAGAAAATTTTTAAAATTAGTTTCTTTGTTATCATGGATTTTAGTTTTTGTAATAATTGGAATATATTATTTTACTTTGGGAATAAAGAGTGAAGATGGGTTTTGGTTTGGAGTAGTATTAATTATTTTTTGTCCCGGAACATGTTTTCATTATGTCCGTCGTGCCGCCAAAAATTTTGAAAGTAAAATAAAAACCAAAATAATGCCTGAAATCATGAAAGCCTTCGGTAATTTCAACTGGACTCAAGCGAGTGTTATAGATATAGATACAATAAAAGCAACAAGATTAAATGATCAATTTGAAACAAAAGATGATGATGATAATTTTTATGGAACTTATAAAGATCTTTCTATAAAAATTAACGAAGCAAAAATAACATATGGCTCTCGCGGGGATTATGATAAAGCTCGTACGGAATATATTTTTAAAGGAGTTTTCGTAGAAATAGATGTTAAAAAGCCTTTTAAAGGACATACAATAATCAGAAAACGCCGTCAAATAAACAGCCATTCTTACGAGGAAGTAAAACTGGAAGATCCGGAATTCAGCAGAAAATACTACGTTGACAGTAATGATCAGGTAGAAGCCCGTTATGTTTTAACGACGTCCTTTATGGAACGCTTTAAGAATATAAAGAATGCCTTCCGCGCTTCACAAATGGAAGCATCTTTAAAAGATAATAAAATAATAATCGCAATATCAACGAACAGAGATTTGTTTAAACTTGGAGACATAAATAAACCCGTAAATGATACAAAACAATTCACTGATTTGCTGAATGAGTTTGTGTCAATCCTTGCAATCGTTGATGAATTAAAACTGAATCAAAATATAGGGCTTTAAAGAAATGGCAATTAATGAAATCGTAAAAATTTTGACAGACAGCGGGATTGAACCTAATGAAGCAAATATTGAAGTCAGACTTTTGATAGAACATTTTGCAAATTACGGATATATGGATCTTGTTATGGGGAAAAAACTTTCTCCCGAAAAGCTGGAAATAGTCAAAGAAAAGGCTGAATTGAGGGCAAAAACACATCAGCCGATTCAGCATATTATTGGTTTTGCTGATTTTATGGGGGAGAAGTTTATTGTAAATCCATCAGTTCTTATTCCTCGAGATGAGACAGAAATTCTTGTAAGAAAAGCTATTGATATAATAAATACGAACAATTTTAAAAAAGTTCTTGATGTCGGGACGGGTTCTGGATGTATTGCCTGCATGGTTGCGAAATACACAAATTCTCAAGTAATTGGACTTGATATTTCTTCTGATGCCTTAAATACAGCTCTTGATAACGCTTCAAAACTTAATCTTTATAACAAAGCAATATTTAGAAAATCAGATATTTTTTCAAATGTAAAACCTGGTGAAAGTTTTGATGTGATTGTATCTAACCCTCCTTATATTCCTCCTTCTGAAAAGAAAAATATTCAAAAAGAAGTAACTTTTGATCCTGAAATAGCATTATACACAAAAGACGAAAAAGGTTTGGAATTTTACGAAAAAATAGCAGACCAAGCTCCAAAATTTTTGAATAAAGGTGGATATATTTTATTTGAACTAGGAATAGGACAGTCTCAGGAAGTCAAAAAAATATTAGAGAAGAAAGGTTTTTCAAAAATAGAAATAATCAAAGATTTAGCCGGCATTGACAGAGTAATATCAGCTGCGCTAATATAAAATAATAAAAAAAGCCGGTAACGGGAATTACCGGCGCTTCACTTTACGATTAAAAGTAAAGAGGTGATGATTATTGTAGTTTACTTCCTGTAGCTTTATACAGACCGATATAGTCAATCATAAATTCAACTTTGTTTTGAGCGACTAGTTGGTCTATATAGAGTAAGTTTTCTTTTTGTTGAATTAAATCCAACAAAGAAATTGTTCCTTCACTATATTTCATTTCTGAAAATTTATAATCAGCTTTTTCAAGGTTTGCTTGTTTTAATGTTTGGTCAATTTTTTCTTTGTCTTTTCTAACCTTTACAAGAGCATCATTTACTTCCTGAATTGCTGTTAAATTTGTTTTATAGTAGTTTTGCAAAATTCTTTCATAAGTTGCTTTTTTTAAGCGTAAATTTGCAATTCTTTGACCGCCTGTGAATAAAGGAAGCAAAAATCCGCCGCCCAGTAAGAGTAAAGAATTTTTTGTAGTAAATAAACTTTCAAAATTACCATTAAATAATGCTAATCCGGTTAAGTTTATACTTGGCAAAAACTCTTTTCTTGCTACTCTTACATCTATTCCTGCTTTTTCTACCGAATTTTCAGCCTTTAGGTAATCCGGTCTTTGCATAATAACTTCAGATTCTATATAATCAGGAATTTTTTGATTATATGTAATTTCATCCAAAGATTTTCTTGCTAAGGTTTTTCCGCTTTCAGGACTTTCTCCGATAAGTACGGATAATTGATTTAGAAGAATATCTCTTTGTTTATTATATTCAATTAAATCAGTTTCACTTTTGACGAAAGCTTTGTTTGCTCTTACAGTATCTGCTGTTGAAGTAAGTCCTTCTTGATTGCTTACTTGCGTTAATTCATAGATTTTTTTTCTTAAAGCAACGATATCTGTTTGTATTTCAATAACTTTATCTAAATTTACTATATTTAAATAAGTTGTTCCGACAGCTCCTGCAATAGAAATGTATGCAGCTCTTTCATCAAATTTAGAATTTTCATACAATTTTTTTGAAGCTTTTGTTTTGTCTCTATTTTTTAAGAAAATATCAGCTTCATAATTCACAATAAAAGGCAATCCAAAAGCACTATCTGTACTGCTTGTGCCAGGTGCTTTGTATAAAGCCGGTCCGCCGCCTACAGCAGCCATCGGAAGTTGGTTTGCAAATTGAATCCTTGTTTGTTGATAGAATTCTTCAACATTTAATGTTGCCATTTTTAAATCGTAATTATTTACAATGGCTTTTTCTATGTAACCTTTTAAAATATCATCATTGAAAACGTCCCACCAGGGCATGTTTATATATTCATATTTATAATCATCACTTACTTTTTTCTTATCCTTTTTAATCATGCTTTTGAATTGTTTTGGTGTTGCAGTAGAACTTTGAGCATAAGCTAAGTTCATGCAAGGGGTAGTTTGTATTAATGCCAAACTAAGTATGATTGCTGTTGATATAACCTTTTTCAACTTGTTTTCACCTCATAAATAATATACTTGCTTTTTTAATAATCATATGTTAGCATAATATTGTTGTAAATGCAACATATATTTTTTACAACAAAGTTTTAAAATAATAATAGAGATTATAAAATGTTAGAAGAAGAAAAAAAAATAGAAAGATATACAGATAGTTTATATTATGAACTCGAACAAACAACAAAGTTTTTCAGAGTTTTTTCTATGAAGTTTTTTAAAAAAATGGAAATGGATATAAGTCCTGATGAGTTTGTAACAATAGAAACAATTTTATGTAATGCAGGTATTTGTCAAAGAGACTTGGCAAAGTTGATACTAAAAGATAGGGCGAATACAGGAAAAATCTTAAACACCTTAGAAGAAAAAGGTTATATTACAAGATTTGTTGATATGAAAAACAATCGTCTTGTAAGGAAAATGGGGGTTACTGAATCAGGAAAACAAGTATATGATATGGTAACTGAAAAATTAAGAAGTACAATAAAGAAAATAGATGAAATGAAACAACATAACCCGATACCAGAAGAAGAAAAACAGATGGTTAAAAATACATTAAGGAAATTTAGAGAGAACTTAAGTAAAATAGTAGATATGCAAATATAAGAGGTAAAAATGGAAGAAGAAAACGTAATAAAAGAAGAAGAACAAGCAATATCTGAAAATAAAACTCACAAACCCCGCAAAAGATTTATAGCAATAGGTTTGGTTGTTTTAATGGCAATAGGTTGCGGAATTTTTATACATGATGCACTAAATTATCAATCAACAGACGATGCTTATGTAGAGACAACTACAGTACAAGTAGCTCCTCGTGTAAGCGGTCAAATTACTAATGTTTATATAACAGATAATCAACCTGTAACAGAAGGGATGCTTGTTGCTCAAATTGATGATGCTGATTATAAAGTAAAATATGAGGGTGCAAAGGCTAAATACGAAAAAGTTCTTTTGAATCAAAAGAATGCAAAAGCTATTTATACTGCAGCACAAACCAAAATAGATGTAGCGAAAAAGGATTTGGACAGATATACAAATCTTTATGCTCAAGGAGCAGTATCAAAACAAACTCTTGATAATGCTCAAGCAGCTTACGATGCAGCTCAAGCTAATTTAACACAAGCTGAACAATCTTTACTATCACAAAGTAATGATAAAGTTGCAGATACTGATTTGAAATCCGCAAAAGCAGATATGGATAAAGCAGCATTAGATTTATCTTATACAAAAATATATGCACCTCAATCTGGTACTGTATCAAGCAGAAGAGTTGAAAAAGGCATGTATGTAAATGTTGGAAGTCCATTGTTTGTAATAGTTCCTCATAATGTTTGGGTTGTTGCAAACTTTAAAGAAAACCAATTACGTCATATGAAACCCGGTCAGCCAGTTGATATAAAAATTGATACATATCCTGATAAAGTTTTTAAAGGAAAAGTTGACAGTATTCAAAGAGCTTCAGGAGCTAAATCAAGCTTATTCCCACCGGAAAATGCTGTTGGATCTTTTGTAAAAATCGTTCAAAGAATTCCTGTAAAAATAGTATTTGATGAAAAAATTGATCCTAATGAATACAATATAATTCCTGGAATGTCAGTTGTTCCAAAAGTTAGAGTAAGATAATTATTAAAACAAAATAATCAAGGTAAAAGGTGAATAGTAAAAGGACATTATTTGTAGAATACATTCACCTTTTTTAATAGGAAAAAGAAAATGACAGAAACAAATGAAAATATAAATCAAGAATGGAAACCCAAAATAAATCCTTGGGTAATGGTAATACCTGTAATGCTTGCGGTATTTATCTATGTATTAGACGGTACAATCGGAAACGTAGCATTGCCGCATATGGCTGGAAGCTTTTCAGCTACAAGAGATGAGTCAATGTGGATTTTGACAAGTTATTTGATTGCCGCAGGTATTGTAATTCCGGCAGTAGATTTTTTCAGTAAAGTTTTCGGACGTAAAAACTTTTTTATCATAAGTATTATGATGTTTACA
>CALVAU010000158.1 GCA_944325615.1 Candidatus Gastranaerophilales bacterium
AGTCGAACATTTTATTTTTTATCGATTCATGAGTTTCTTTTATCCCTTTAATAGCCATATTTTTCCACCATATCTCCTTGTAAATTTTTAAATATTTTTGTTACTTCAATAAAATTTTCTTGAGGTACGACATACTCCCATCGATTCCAAAAATAATCTTTTGGCCATCCCAACAATCTCAACGCTATTTGTTCTCTGAACGGGACATCATTAGTCAAATGAATTTGCACATATTTTTCATCGAGTATTCTGTAATATATTCTTTGAGGAAATTTTCTAAACGCTCTTATCCAATAAACCATCCTGTTAATCTCATATCTATTGATTCCAATAATTTCATTGTATATTTCAGGCAAACGATAATATCTTATTTCTTCATCAACCTTGTCATATAAATAAAAGTCCTGATTTTGTCGGTTTTTTGCAATTCCAATCCCCCTTAGAGCAAAATCACTCCAACTTTCAATCTTACTGCTATTTGGATTTTTATAATTGTTAAGATACTCAATATCTCCATATTCTTGAATCGGCTTGCATTTTAATATTTTACGTATCTCTTTTTCATAATTTTCAAATCTGCTTAAAACAATATCGTTCATCGTTGCTTTTTCACAACCCGAAACATCTTCACGATATATGCCGGCTCCTCTTACGTGATCCCCGTTAAAATATTCTCCGATAATCAGTTTTTCTTTATCCTCACTGCATTCTACAAATCTTACTACATCATTATTTCTTAGATATACTTTCTGATTGTCACTTATGAAATATCCCGCATATTCAAAAGTTTTTCTAAGATATGGTGCAAAACCTTCTTTTTGCGAATCAAAACTACCTTCAACTTCAGGAAATATTTTTAAATAGCCATTTAGTAATTCATTAATTTTTTGAGTAACATGCGATTTTGAGACATTGTTAAAACCGCTTGCATCTTCAATTAACATGACTCGTTTATCTTGTGCTATTTTTGAACACCATGCCGCCAAAGCAGAATAAATCAACCTGTATGTATAGCTACTTTCAGGTTCATTATTATATTTTTTAATACCCAATGAATTTGAAATTTCTTTCAGAAGTTTACTCCTCATCTAACACCTCTGTAAAAACATCTCCAATTTCATCTGCCTTATCCAGACACCCAATGAGTTTCAAAACCAACCCGCACTCGTGTTTTATTAAAAATCTCAATGATCTTTCACTTGTAAGCACAGCTTTTCTCCACTCATAATAATCATTTCTGAAATAATGTTTACTAAAAGCATCTAACTCCTCTTTGAATTCATCATCGTCTAAAATTCGCCCCGACATTTTATTTGTGAAAGAATACCCTCTTCTTATCACATTTAACCACTCTTTTATCTGTCCATCAGTTTTATCAAATTTATAATCTAATAAAATATGCTCTTTCAATATTTCTTGGTTAATATACTTAACTTGATAGATGCTATCATAAGTTAAAATAAATATTTTATCTGGAAACATTTCTTTTAACGAGAAGATTATGTTTTCGTTAAAATTTCCTAACAACCCTTTTAAGATAACTACTTTTGTATCTCTCTTATTTAAAATGCTAAGATATTCTTCAGTTGATATCTCTTTATCCACATATAATACTAAAGGTGTTTCAGCATATAGCAAAACGGTTGCCGCACCAATTATGTCCGTAATATTATCCCTCGGCATAATTAATCCTTTTTTATTCGCAATACATTGCAATAAAATATTAGCAAAAATTTTTAGATCCTTGGCACCCAAACTAAGATTTTTCCAATTCTGTAACAATAACTCTATTGTATCTTCATAATTAGTAAAATCACCATTTTCTTCATATTTTCTAGCTTCCTCAATATGTACAAAACCGTTGTTACTTAAATTTTCAGCAATTACCAAATCGCTTATCTTTTCTTTTAAAGTTGCAATGTTTTGAATAGCCTCTTGCAAACGTTTTGACAATTCGCTATTTTCCTGATGCAGTTTAACTAAATCTTGATTCGCTGCTTCTTTCTCGAGTTCTATAGTTCGGCGTTCTTCTATCCACTTATTTCTTTCGTTCTCAAATTGATGAAGCTCTTTATTTTTTTCTTGCTCGATTTTCCTTATTTCCTTTTCGTATTGACTTTTAATATCTTTAACCTCTTTTTCTTTATCAGCAACGATTCTTTTATTTTCAGCTTCCAGTTTTTCTTTCTCTCCTATTACAGCAAGCATTTGTTCTGACAAACTTTCAACTTTTTTCTTTTCACTTTTTAACTCTTTATTGACTTGATTTAACTGCTTTTTATATTCTTCAAGTTCTGTTTTAACTTCTTCTCTTGCACTCTCTTCAGCCTTTTCAGCTTTAATTCTATTTGTCTCACTCTCTTGTTCTAACTTTTCAATTTCTAATTCGACCTTCTCAAATTCGGAACTTTCAAAAAATCCCATAAAGTCACCATAAAAATCTAATAATTTAAACAACTTTCTCAATTTTTTATGCTCAGGAATCCTGTACACAGCATAAAAAGATTCAAATTTGTCTTTTCCGATGGAAA